>CBFHAS010000056.1:0-26357 GCA_965653625.1 uncultured Burkholderiaceae bacterium
TGCGCTCATGAGCGCTCAACGTCGATCGGCGGGGATTGGTTCACACCTTCTCAGCCCGAACGGAGGGTTAATGTGCCGGAACGGAGGGGCATGTCGTGAATTCAGAAAGGCTTAATAGAGCTGTCGTGTCGCGCTCAACGCCGGGGCGTCCGCTTCGCTCACGGCGACGCGCAATCTCCCAGTCGCCCGCTTCCTGCGACCACTTCGCCGTTCCTCGCCATCTTCCTTTGCGCGGCGGTTCGAGCGTTCGATTCGTCGTGCCCGCCGCCCCTCCGATGTAAACCGCCCGCATCCTTGCCGGGCTGCTTCTCCGCCTTGCGCAACTGGATATCCGCCAGCAACTGACAGGCCTCAGCATCTTCCTTGTCGACCGCCAGGTGGCGCTCCAGCAGAGCGATGGCCGCGTTGAACTCGCCTTGCGCGGCCAGCATCGATGCATGCTCGACTTCGTTCACGTCGAGCGGCACGGGGGGAGTCGCCGGGGCCATCTGCGCCTCGGCTGTGGCGCGGCGGGTCAGCGTCAGGCGGGAAGGCTTTCCGAGGTACAGGCGCTTGTTGCGGTCGCGTTCGATCTGGCGCAGCGCCTCGGCTGCCGTGCGGTGTTCGGGCTGCAGCGACACGACGGTGAGGTAGTGCGCGGTCGCGACATCGAGCTCGCCCCGCTTATGGGCTTGCGCGCCGCGCTGCAAACGCTCGGGAATCACGGTGTCGATCAGGCGTTGCGTGTCGGCGAGACGGTCGCGGTAGTCGGACGACTCGGGCCGCAACACGGTAAGGATCTCCCAGGAGAGCGCGGCTTCAGCCAGGCGCCCCTGCCGCCCTTGGGCAAGAGCGCGGTCCCGCAGCCTTCGTTCGAAGCTTGCGGCGCCAGGCGCCTTGCGCGGCAGCAGCGTGGGCCGCTCGGCGCCCGCAACTGATGCGTCCGGCGGGCCGGACGGTGCGCTGCCGCAGGCAGCAAGCATGAAGCCCGTGGCCACCACCCAGCCCAGGCGAGTCATCAGTGCGGCCCTCATGGCGATGAAAACGGCCGGCTGACCTGCAGGCGCGACTTGAAGGCGGCGAGATCGTGGTCGCCGAAGATCATGGTCCGATGCAGCATGAGCGGCTGCGCATAGAAGGCGTTGCCACCGGGATTGACCGTCACCGCCAGCGTGTATTGCTGGCGCGCGAGCACCTCCAGCACCGTGTCGTTCGCATCGCCATACGGAAAAGCATAGTGCCGCACGCGCACGGCAAGGCGCTTCTCCAGCAACTCACGCGGCACGCGCGCCTCGCCTTCAATGCCTTGGCGGTATTGCGAATCCGTTTCCTGGGCCAGGCGCTCGATGAGGTTGCGATGGCTTTTGGAATGCGCCTCGATGTCCACCAACCCCGAGGCCGCCAGATCCTGGAGCTGCGCCCAGCTCAACGCATCGCCCGCGCCGATGAAATCGGTGTAAACGAACAGGGTCGCAGGGAAGCCGTATTTGCGCAGCAGCGGCAACGCGTAGCGATGCACCGACTCGTAGCCGTCATCAATGGTGATCACCACCGAGCGCCTCGGCAGCGCCTGCCGGCCTTCCAGGAAGTCGAGCAGCTGCGACAAACGAATGACGTGGTAGTCGTTGCGTGCGAGCCATTCGAGCTGCGCCGCGAAGCTGGCCGCCGACACGGCCATCTTGCTGCCGCCATTGCCGAAGCGGTGATAGCACAGGATGGGCACCGTCTGGATGCGGTCGCCATGCACGCCGATGGGGTTGAGGTTCTTCAGCGGAACCACGAGCGGCTGGCCAGGATCGGCTCGTCTCACGCCGTTGAAATCGCCGATGACCCAGTCGCGGTCTTCGGAGCCCAGGAAGCGGGCGGCAATGGAGCGCAGCGTGTCGTCGGGTGCCGGCTGCACCACCACGAAGCGGTCGCTGCGGCCCAGCACTTCGGCACCGGAGGTCGGCACGCCAGTGGGCGAGTCTGCGCCGGAAGCACCGCCGGCGTGCGGGGCAGGGACGGCCGAAGCGCAGGCCACCAGCAGCGCCGCGGTCAGCACGGAAAGAAGGCCGCGCGTGGCGCGCAGCGCGGTCGCGAAGAAATTCATGCGCATCTCAGGAAGAAGGCCCGGGATCTGCGGCGCCCGTACCAGGCGCCTGCGCTGCCGACGACTTGATCGACGCACTCACCATCCCGGGGCCGAAGGTCGACGCATGGACCTGCCCGGCCATGGCACGCGCGCTGGGGATCGTGGCAGTCGTCGCGGCGCCGGACGACAAGCTGCTGCCTGCCGGGCTGCGCACCGGCGTCGGCATGCCCGACGTGTTGGCCGGCCCCGAACGGCCTTCGTGCAGCGCTTGCGCCATGCCGTCGAAGGCGGCGAACAACAGACCGAACTCGTCGTTGCGCGTCTCGGCGATGCGGTGGTCGAAGCGGCCCTTGGCGATCTCGCCCATCGCATCGGACACCAGCTTGATGGGCCGCGCGAACCAGTTGGCGACGAAGTACATCGCGATGGCGACGGCAAGCACCGTCACGAGCACCAGCACGGCCATCAGCCCCATGGACAGGCGGGCCACATGCACCAGCGGCCGCTCCGGCAGGCCCAGTGCCACGCGACCCACCGGCTTGCCCTGGAAGGTGATGGGTGCATCGAAGCCCAGCACGGGATCGTCATCGGCGGTGAAGCGCGAGACCACCACGCCACCCTCGCGGGAGCCCAGCGGCTCGGCCGTGGGAGGTGCGTAGTGCTGGCCCACGCGTGCCGGATCGCCGGCCGCACGCACGACGCCTGCCCGATCGACCACCGCAATGCTGCGGAAGTCGCCGGTCTTCATCATCTCCTGCACGGCAACCTCGACTACCGGCCAGTCCTCGGAGAGTGCAGCCACTGCGTTCTGTGCCGCGATGAAGCGCGCCAGCGAGGCGCCGTAGTCGGTGACCTGTTTCATCATTGCGCCGTACTGGCGCTGCGTGATGACCGTGGCCGAGACCGCCATCACCACCGCCACCACGAGCGCCATGGTGGCGGCCCATTTCACACGCAGCGGCACGATACGCGGGCGCTCGCCACGGCGCGCCGCCTCATCAAGCTCGGCCAGCACGCGGGTGAGCGCGTCCGACAGCTCGCGGCCAGTTTGAAAGCGCCTGTCGCGCGGCTTGGCCAGACAGCGCTCCACGATGCGGCGCAGCGCATGCGGCACGTCGGCGCGCAGCTTCTCGATAGGCAGCGGGTCGTCGTTGGCGATCTTCATCGCCAGCGCGACGAGGCTGTCGCCCTGGAAGGGGCGCTGGCCGGTGAGCATCTGGTAGAAGACGATGCCGGCGGAGAAGAGATCGGAGCGGCCGTCGAGCTTCTCGCCCTGTGTCTGCTCGGGCGACATGTACTGCGGGGTGCCGAGCACGTCACCCACCCGGGTGCGCTGTTCGCCGCTGCCGGCGGATTCCATGTGCGCGATGCCGAAGTCGGTGACCTTGATGGTGTTCGTTCCCCGCAGCCGCACGATGTTGCCGGGCTTGATGTCACGGTGGACGATGCCGTGCGCGTGCGCGTAGTCGAGCGCGCGAGCCAGCTGAATGCCCATGATCACCACATCGCGCACCGGCAGGGGCTGCCCGCTGTCCATCACTTCTGACAGCGGCTCGCCGTGCAGCAACTCCATGGCCATGTAGGGGCGGCCCTCGATCTCACCCACGTCGTGAACGGTCACGATGTTGGGGTGAGACAGACCGCCCGCGGCACGCGCCTCGCGCAGGAAGCGGCCACGGTATTCAGCGTCTTCGCACAGCGTGGCGTGGAGAAACTTGATGGCCACATCGCGGCCGATGCCCGGGTCGTGCGCCCGGAACACCGTGGCCATGCCGCCGCGCCCGAGCCGCTCCTGCACGAGGTAGCGGCCCACCTGGCGCACCATGGGCGCCTGGCCCGAGCTGGCGCCCGGCAGCGTTTGCGTGATGTGGGCCTCGCCGGGCAGTGCATCGCGGCGGGCCCCGTAGGGGGTGGCATGAGTGGCCGCGACAAGGCCCGGCGCCGTGCGAGGGTGACCCACGAGAGGGCCGGTGACGGACACCACGCGGGTGGCGTCGTCGTCTTCCGCGCCGCGCGGCACAGGCGTGCGCAGCGCGGCAGCATCGCTGGGCGGGGATCCGTGCTCGACGGGCCCTTCGGGTTCTGGCATCTCAACGGCCCTTCTCGCCGCGCCGGCCGGTCAGTGCATTTGCCCGGCCTGGCCACAGCCTGTGATCGGTGCGATCCGGTGCCTCGCGGCACCCGGCGCGCCAGCATGCTCTGCCAGGCCGGGGATGCGGGCAATGTACGAAAGTCATCTGCGCCGTCCAGTGGCGAGCACTAGATTTCGTGCGGACAAGTTGCGAGCGGCGATACCCGCCGGAAAGGAATCTACGTGAAACAGGGCATGTGGCGATGGTGGGCCTGCGGGCTGGCAGCGGCAGCTTGCACGTCGGTGGCGCAGCCCCGCGAGCCGGTACTGCAAGGTGCCCAGGTGACGGAAGATGCGGTGATCGACGCACTGGCCATCGATGCACCGGAATCCGCAGTCAGCGGCGCACGCCGCGGCTTCCGCCCTGCCCTGCAGGCACCCAAGGAACAACCAGGCCGTGCGGGCCCGGGCCGCGCCTCGCTGCTCATCACGTTCCAGACCGACTCGGCCGTGCTGCTCACCGAGAGCCAGAACGCGGTCGACGTGCTGGCGCGCGCCCTGCAGTCGGACAAGCTCGCGGGCTTTTCATTCCGGGTGGAAGGCCACGCCGATCCGCGCGGCAGTGAAGACCGCAACTTGCGGCTGTCGCAGCAGCGGGCTGAAACGGTGGTGGCGTACCTGGTCAGCCGCCACGGCATCCTGCCCGAGCGCCTGACGGCACAGGGCAAAAGCTCGGCGGAGCTGATGGACAAGGCCCGCCCCAATGCCCCGGAGAACAGACGCGTGACGATCGTGACGCAGCGCTGAGCTCGGCACGGCTTGCAGTTGCCATGCTGGCGATTTCAAGACTCAGCGTTTCGCGCTGCGCTGACGCGGCACAGGGATGGAAGCCTCGGTTGGCCACCCACAGGTCGGAATGAGCACCGTCCTGAATCGCGGCTGTGGCGCTTCAACCTGGGTCTTGGGGCTGAATTTTCCAGAGGTGGCGTCCACGGCCTTGCCTTGGCGCCTGCTTGGCTTAGTTGTCGTTTCCAATGCCGCTGTACCTGCCTACTGAGGGGAGCGATTCTACGTTCCGTAGACGCCTGTTCGCTTGTTGCATCGCAGCGGCCGGCTGTAAGGGACGCGATCAGTCAGATGGTCGGCGTGAGTCACGAGTCGATGATGAGATTAGCAATCACGCGGCTGCCATGGAAGCTCCATTTGCCAGACCTCTTCGTGTGATTTGGGCGTCACTTCCAGCCGCACTACTCGCCTGTACGCTTCACGCGCAGGCAGCTCCTCCGAGCGTCACGGTGCTCTACAGCCCCACGATGGACACGGCATGCTCCCTTGTTCGCGGCGGCGCGATCAAGGAGGAGTGGAAGGAAGAACTGGTTTCGCGCAACGCGCAATTCGAGGCACTGTGGGCAAGTGTCGGCCCCCAACTGATGGGAGCCGCTGAGGCGATCACGGGCAGATCTTTCCCGATGGAGCACCTCACTGCGCGCTTGACGTTGTGCGATCTACCTTCTCAATCGATCATCGGCATCAGCGTCAACATGCGCTACGCCCTCACGAGCTTCACACACATGCCGGTACCTCTTCGGTACAAGGTCGACACGCTTTTCCACGAGATCTTGCACGTCTACTTGGCGAGCCATCCGATAGAGGGGTCGGCTCTCCTGGATGAACATTCATCAGAGTCCGGATGCGTGCGCAACCATCTTCATCTGCTCGCGCTGCAGAAGGCTGTGCTCTTGAAGCTGCATCAGACGGACGCGCTGAACGAAGTCATCAGCATCGATGGACAGCTTCCCGGAGGCTGCTACAAGCGAGCCTGGGCACTCGTGAACGCGACCGACACGGAGTACTTGAGGTATGTCGCCGAACTCGTCCGATAGGGCTCTCCACTGAATCCCGCCAGGGCCCTCTCCCTTCGGGGGAGAGGGCCAAAGTGAGGACCCGCGCGGCCGAGCCCCCTTACTGCCCCGCATCCAGCTGCCGCTGCTCAAACAAGTAATCCGCCCCCGCCTCATGCCCGCCGCGTGGCGAGGTGCCGTACTGCGGCCGCTGCGGCAGTTCGCGGGCCACGGCAAAGCGCACCCGTTCGAACACGTTGCCGCCGGCCTGCCAGCTCGACACCTGCTGCAGCGTGCGCATGAGGTTCCATGCGAACAGCGAGTGACCGTCCTTGCCGTCGTCGAACACGGGCTCGTTGCCGCCTGACGACATCACCACCACGGCCTTGCGGCGCAGCACCTCGTTCGGGTCAACCGCGCCAGCCGATGCGCGGATGCGCGTGCCCGACACCAGCGAGCCCGAATAGCAGCTGTCGGAAATCAGCGCCACCTGCGAGGCACCGATGCGGGCGAGCAGCTTCTCGATGTCGCTGTTGGACAACCATGTGTCTGGCTGTGAGGCGTCGGCGTTCGCCGGCTGCCAGTAGCCCAGCCCCGTCGCCGGCACCAGTTCGCCGTGGCCGGCGTAGTAGATGACGACCGAGTCGCGCGGACCGACGTCGACCGCCAGCCGGTTGAGGGCGGCCACGATGGCCCGCTTGCTCCCATCGGGGATGACCACGGTCTCGTAGCCGAGCGTGCGCTCCAGCAGGGCTGCCACGCTGCGCGCGTCGCGTACTGCGTTCTCCAGGCCGGGGATTCGTTCATCAGCGTACTTGTCGATGCCCACCAGCACCGCGAGCTTGCGCTCGATCTGCGGCAATGCGGCTGACCTCACCTTGCGTGCAGTGCGCGCCGAGAGCGGTGCGGCGCCTGGCGGATGCTGAGCGATGACTTCCGCCGCACGCTGCGCCTCGTTCAGGAACGGCTGTCCCTTGCCCGGTGCAGGCGCTGCCGCCAGCGTTTCCTGCGGCTGCTCCACCACCGTGCCGCGCGCCGCCGCGATCTCGCGCTTGAGCGTGTCGGTGACGAGGCAGTCGCCGGTCTCCACCTGCTTGGCGGTCTGGCAGTCCGGCGCATCGGCGAGGGCCGGGTTCTTCGCCAGCTCGGCGAGCGCGTCGGCGAAGATGCCCTTCTTGAACCGTGACCGCGCGGCCAGCATGGCGGTGAGCTTTTCCTCCGAGAGGTCGCCGACCGGCAGGCTGCGGAAGCTGAGCGAGTGATCGATGAAGCCAGGCTGAAGCGCCTGGGTCACGTCAAGCACACGGTCCTGCGAGGGCGAGGACACATCGCCTTCGGTCAGCACCCGGCGCGAGGCGTCGAGATCGCCGGCCGCCTGTTGGTGCTGCGTGGTGGGCGGCGGTGAGGCGGGTGCCGGCGCGGCGGGTGCCGGCAGCACGGTGAGCGCCGCTTCGTTGCCGGCGTCCTGCACGAACACATAGTTCGTGGCAGCGAGCCCCGACCCCAGAATCGCATAGCGGCCGGCCGCCGTGCCGGCACGCGCCGTCGTGGCGAACATCAGGCTGCCCGTGGTCGCGGTCGCGAGACTCTCCTCGCCCACGAAGCCGGTGACCGACCCGGTCAGCGACAGCGGCTCCTCGCCAAACGGAACGCTCGCCGGCTGCGCCACATAGGTGAGCGTGGCCGGGGTGATGCTGGCACTGGCTTGCGGCACGTCGGCCAGCACGTAGTTGGAGGCACGCCCGCCATTGGCGCCATCCAGCAGCGTCACGGACACGGTCACCGGCTTGCCGTTGCCGACGTCCGGGGTGTCGAACTGGCCGGTGGCGGAGATCGCGAGCGTCTCGTCGCCCACCAAGCCGGCCAGCGCACCCACCCTGGCGGCGGACAGTGCCTGCGCGCGTGGCGCGGCGCTCGCCGCCACCTCGTCGCCTACCAAGCCCGTCAAGTCACCCGCCGTGACGGTGGCCTGCGTCCCACCGTCGTACACCTTGTCGGCCACCGTGACGCCGGACAGTTGAAGCGTGCGCGGGGTGATGCTTCCGGCGAGCGGCCGGAAGGCATAGCCGAAGACCGGCCGACCCTGCTCGTCGGCGAACGTGATGCTGCCCGGATCCACCGTGAAGCTTTTGTTCGTGCCGGCATTGGCGTCGTCGAAGCGACCCGTGCTCTCGGAAAACACCTGCGCCGATTCACCCGGCATGAGCCCATCCACCACCTGCACCTGTGCTTGCGCAAGCGACATCACCGCGCTGCCGTCGTATTCCTTTGAAGCGCTGCCGGCAAGCCCTGCGGTGGGCTGGAAACTGAACATCACGCCGTTGCCTGGAGCGGGCGTGATGATGCCGCCTTCGGACAGGCGCTGGTCGAAACCGGCACCGTACTCAATGAAGTCGTAGGGCAGCCCGCCCGCGTTGAAAGACTCGCTGTCCGGCGCGGAGGCATAGATCAGCCAGCGGCCATTGGGCGTGGAGAGGGCAGGCCCCTCGCCGCTGCTGTTGTTGAAGAAGGTTTGCACGTTGCCGCCACCGCTGCCGGCCACCACGATGGCATCACCGATGGCTTGGGACGACAGCAAGCCTTCGAGTCCGATGACGACGTTGCTTGCGCGAACATCGACCCGGCCCGCAACGCTGACTGTGGACGCGTCAATGGACACCTGGCGACCGGCCTCCAGCGACACGCTCATCGGCTGGCCCTCGCCGTCGCCGATGAAGGAGCCGCTCATGACGATGTCGCGGTGTGCGCGCAGGGTCAGGCTGACGGGGCTCGCGGGCGACGTACTGATGAACGCGCCGTTCACGCGGATGTCGCCCGCCTGGTCGTTCGGCTCTGCGGTGCCGGTGCTCACCGTCACGCTCGTGCCTTGCCCCAGCGCGGCGGCAATGGTGCCGTCGAACAGCACGGCGTTGTTGCCGGTGGTGGTGAAGTCGGGGCCCGGCGTGATGCCCGCCCCGCCGATCTCGGTGAATGCGCTGATGATGTCGATGTCGTTGGGATCGAGCAGCCATTGCCCGTACCGACCTGCAGGCGCCGCGGCGCTGACGGACACGGGCCGCGCATCGAGCCAGCCGCCGGATGTCTCGATGAAGCCGCCGTTGCCGCCCTGCGGCCCGCCTTGGGCGCTGAGCGTGCCGTACACACGGGCCGCCTCGGTGCCCCACACAGCGATGCGACCACCATCGCCCTGCTGCGTGGCATCGGCCGCGATCCTCGCCTTGGGCCCCACGTAGGTGGCTCGCGCATTCGGCACGCCGGCCTCGCGGCCTTGCAGGCCGCCGCCCACGCGCACCTCCCCGCCACCCGAGCGGCCCGACGCATCCACACTCGCGCCATCGAGCAGGCCCACCTCCCCGCCCAGCAACCGGATCTCGCCGCCCCGGCCCTCGGAGCCCGTGGCGGCCACCGCGCCGCCCACCAGCGCCCTGCCCTCGCCGGCATCCAGCGTGACGTTGCCGCCCGCGCCGCCGCTGGCGCTGGTCACCGCTTGCGGCCCGTGCTGCAGCGAGGCGGAGGCACTGAGCATGATCTCGCCCGCGGGGCCACGCTCCAGTGAATCGGCCCGCACGATGCCCTGCTGGTTGACGAGGGCGGCCTGCATGTCGATGCGCCCGCCGTTGGCGAGCACGGACCCTTGCTGCAGCACCTCTGCACCGCCCCCGGCCACGCGCAGCGTGAGGTTGGGCGTGCCGGTATCGATGAGATCGATGGCTTCGCCGGCGGCCATAACCACCTGGCCACCTGGTGCTTCGATCGTGCCTTCGTTGCGCACACCGCCGGCCGAGCCGAGCAGCAGCACACGGCCGCCGTAGGTGGTGCGCAACTCCCCCTGGTTGACCACGGCGGCGTCAGCGGAGACCGCGGGCAATGACGTGAAGTGCAGCCGCCCGGCCAGCCAGTCGGCATCGGCCACGTGCAGCGTGGACGCAACCAGCCCAGCCACATCGACGCGAGCGCCCTGCCCGAACAGCACGCCGTTGGGGTTGAGGAGCCAGACCTTGCCGTTGCTGCTGAGGCTTCCGAGAATGTGCGACGGATCGTTGCCCACCACGCGGTTGAGCACCTGGCTGGCGGCGTCGGACTGCTGGAAATGCACGCCCTGCTTTGCGCCCACCGAGAAGGACTGCCAGTGGAGGATGGCGCCGTTGGAGTTGGTGACCGTCATGCGGTCGCCGGCCGTCACGGCGCTGGCCTGGCCCTGCACCACGGCCAGGCCGGTAGGCAGCGCCTGAGCGCGCGCAAGCTGGTGCCCGGGCATCAGTGCGCCCGCCAGCGCTAGGGCCAGCGGGCTGAGCCGCCATCGCGGCGTGCAGGCATCCGACAGACGCGTGCCATTGCGAGCAGCCGGTAGGCAGGAGGGTTGGTCTTTGTTCATGGATCGCTCCGGTGGCGGCTGCGAGCTGCGCAGCCGCGTCGTGATCAGTACGCGTAGCTCAGCGAGAAGTGGCCGCGGATGTCGCTGCGTTCGGTGCGCACGGCGTCTTTGAGGGCCTGCGCCACGTGCAACCGCGCCCCAAATCGCCCGGCAGTCAGGCGCGCACCGGCGCCCAACGAGGCGATGGAACAGCGGCTGCGCGTATCGCGGCACGGGGTGTCCAGGCGGTTGTGCACCGCACCGGCATCGGCGAAGGCCGAGAGCCTCAAGCTGCCCGCCATGCCGAGGTCTTCCGCAAGGTCGGGACCCATCAGTTCCAGCGAGGCGCTGGCGCCCCGGTCGCCGGCGAGCTCACGCTCGGAATAGCCCCGCACCGTGGCGGCGCCGCCGACACCGAACTGCTCCGAGGGCACGAGGGCGTCGTCAGTGAGCTGCGCGTTGGCGCGGCCTTGCAGTTGCCACGATTCGCCGACTGGCAGTGCCCCGAAGGCCGCGAGCCGCACGCTGGTGTAGCGCGGCTTGGCACCGGGCCGCACCGCCTCGAAACGCTCATGGTCCGCATGGCCGCCGCCCAGCTGCAGGTTGTGGTGCAGCGACACGCTGGCCCCAAAGGGCAGCGGCAGCGACCTCTGCACGGTGTACTCGGCCCACAGTGGCTGCACCGAGACACTCTCACCCGCCGGCCCGCAGGCTCCGGGCGGCAAGCCGGCGATCTCGCAGCTGTTGCGGTAATCACGCTGGTCCAGCCCCAGCGAGACGCGCTGGTCCCACTCGCCCATTCGGGCAAGGTAGCGGCCTGCGCGCACGCCGAAGAGTCGGCCTTCGCCGGTGAACTGAAGATCGCCGGCCACGGTGGCGGTGACGCCGCCGTCCACATCGGACCAGGCGGCATAGGCATCGACGACCATCTGCTGCGCATAGAACGGCACGCGGTAGGCGGCGCTCAGCACGCGCACCGAACGCGGCTCGTCGGGCGAGAACATGAACTGCGCCGACAACACGTGGTCGCGCCCCGCGACGTTGGCGTGTTGCCAGCCCAGGCTGGCGCGCAGGCGCCCGGTGTTCGAGTTGCCCGTGTTGTCGAGGGCGACGAGACCTTGCTGGACGGGCCGCTCGGTCACGCTGACGCGGGCCTGTGCCTCACCTGATCGCTGGCCAGGCTGCAGCAGCACCTGCACCTTCTTCGACGGGTTCTCGTTCGCGATCTGGATCTGCGCGTCGATGCGCTTCAAATTGGGCGTGGTGCCGGTTTCCAGCGCAGGCAGGCTGGCGCGGATGTTGTCCTCGCTGAACTGCTGCTGGCCGGTGACGGCCACCTGCGCAAGCTTGCCCTCCACCACGCGAAGAGTCACCACACCATCGGCCGGCGACTGCTGCGGCACGAAGGCCACCACCGCGCCGTACCCCGCCCGGGCATAGGACTCCTGCACCGCCATGGCCGCCTGGCGAAGTTCATCGACCGTGCGTTCGCCTTTGAAGGACTCGAGCACCGCATCGAGGTTGGCCTGCGGCAGCAGTGTGTTGCCCTCGATCATGAACTCGCGCACCGCCATGTGCGGGACGCTGGGCGCCGCAGCGCCCGGCACAGGCTGCGCATGCGACACCACGGCGCAGGCAGACAACAGTACGGCGCCCGCCGCCAGGGCAGGTCTCCATTTCAAGGTCACGCTGATCTCCTCCGTTATCGAATTCATTGCGGCACCGCGGTCGCTCAGCGTGGAACCCGGGTGCATCAGGACGAACGTCCTCTACCGAACGATCTCCACCTCAAAGCGCGCGGCTGCGTACGCGTCGCAACGCGGCGTGCTGCAAGCGGCGCGGCCGGCCAGCACCGACCCTTGGCCCGTGAACTCACGTGCCAACTCGGCAGCGCCGTCGCCGGTCTTGAGCGTTCGGAACCAGCCTTCACGCCCCTGCTCCACAGACGAAAAATCGCGCCGCTCGCGGGACACGAGCACCAGGAAATGCTCTGTGCCCGCGGGCTCGAAGGCTTCGAGCATCCACGACGCCTGCGGCAGCTGGAGCCGCTGCCCGGCGCGGATGCTGTTGTCCGCGACCTGGGTGTTGGGAAACAGCAGGGTGAGCGATCCATCGGGCCCGTGCGCCAGCACGTACACATGGCCGTCCTGCGGCGAGCTGACGGTGAACGACAGCCTGTCGCGGCCGATACGCAGCTGGCGCTTCGCGGGCGCCGCCTCCACGGCGAAGCCGGGCGTTTGCGCCTGCATGATGCGGTCGAACTCCGCGAGCACGGAGAACGTGCTCGTCGGGCTCGGTGATGCGCTGCCGGTGTCCGATGGCCTGCCGACGTCGCGTGAGGACGTGCCGGCTGAGTCTGCGCTGGGATCATCCTGTGGGGTGACGACGAGCGGCTCATCGACCACCGAAGCAGGCGGCCAGGCGAAGAAGCCCGCCACGCCGAGTGTGGCGATGGCAAGCGCACCGGCGGTCAGCCACTTTCCCTTGTGCGAGCGTGGCGGTGGGGCGGGCATGGCTTCAGATCTGTCGGATGCGAGCGGGCCGGGACGGCTCGCGGCGGCATCGCGCGATTCGCGCGCTTGCCGCGTTCGACTTTGACGTGAAGCCGATGACGGTTGGGACGATGCTGCATCCAGACCCAACTCCGCACGGAAGGCCGCGATCGATGGCGTTCGCTCGTTCGGACGCAGGGCCAGCGCACTATCGACGGCCTGCAGCAGCCGGGCGCTGTAGCGCCCCTCGGCGGACTGAGCCAGCGGCACGTAGTCGTCGCGCACCATTCGGCTCACGGCGGCCGGCGGCGTATGGCCGGTGATGGCGTAGTGCACCACCGCCGCGAGCGCGTAGACATCGGTCCACGGGCCCTGGCTCATGTGCGGGATTTCGGCGTACTGCTCCAGCGGCGCATAGCCCGGCTTGAGGATCACCGTGAGCGCCTGGGTCATGTCGCCAATGACCCGGCGCGCGGCGCCGAAGTCGAGCAGCACCGGCCGGCCGCTGTCCGCGAGCAGCACGATGTTGTCGGGCGCGATGTCGCGGTGATAGCAGTGCTGGCCATGGATGACGAGGAGCGCCTCGGTGAGCGGGCCCAGCAGCCCCATGAGCCAGGCTTCGTCGGGCGGCGTGCGCAGCCGGCGCAGGTGTTCCTTGAGCGTGATGCCCTCGTAGTACGGCATGGCCATGTAGGCGGTGCCGTTCGCTTCCCAGAAGCGGAACACCTTCACCAGCGAGGGGTGGTCGAACTGCGCGAGCAGGCGCGCTTCGTTCACGAAGCTGCGCAGTCCCATCTCGAACGTCTCGCGGCACTGCTCGGACTTCAGCGACACGTGAGAGCGGCCGTCACGTGTGGCAAGCTGCGACGGCATGTACTCCTTGATGGCGACGCGACGATGCAGGCTCTGATCGTTCGCGAGGTACACGATCCCGAAGCCGCCTTCGCCCACGAGGCCCGCGATCTCGTACTCCATGAGGGCCGTGCCTATCGACAGGCCACCGCCATGCGCCAGCGTGGTGGCCCCACGGGTATGCAATGACGCGGCAGCTGCCATGTGCGAAGGCACACGGGCCACCGTCCGATCGTCATCGTTGGGCCCGGCACTGCGGCTCATGGCGAGATGCTCCAAAGTGGTCAACGTTTTTCTTCAAGGATGTGCTGGCCGGCCTTGCGCGCCACGAAAGGCGCTTTGCCGGGGTCCCCGACCGTAGCCGCTTTCCATGCAACGCTCTTCCCCACTACGAGGGAGACACGCCTCCGCAGGGGCTGCGAACCTAGGGGGTGAGTGACGCGCGAGGAGCACCACGACGTGGCTCATCGCTCGGCTACGCTTGCGGCGCAACCTGGAGCACCGCATTGAAAGAGACCTGCACACGTGCCGAGAGCGTTCATCAAAACACCTCCTGCGCGCAGCGCACTCGGCGCCGGATGTGGATCGTCGCCACGCTGGCAGTCGCGGCCGCTGGCAGTGCGTGCTCTCTGATCCGCCCCAAGGCGCCGGCTCCATCGCTGCCTCCTGCGCCGCCCCCACCGCCCCCGCCGCCGATGCTTCGGATCCGCGTCGACGCCGACCGCATGATCAACCCCGACATCCACGGCCGCGCTTCGCCGCTGGTGCTGCGCGTGTACGCGCTGAAGTCACTGGTGACATTCGAAGCCGCCGATTTCATGTCGCTGTACAGCCAAGACCGCGCCACGCTCGGCAGCGAACTGGTGGAGCGCGAGGAACTGATGCTGGAGCCGGGGGAAATGCGGGTCATCGACAAGCTGCTGGACCCGCAAGCGGGCGCCGTGGGCGTGGTGGCGGGGTTTCGGGATGTGCAGAAGGCAACGTGGCGGTCGAGTCAGGCCTTGATTCGTGGGAAAGACAACGTGATCGATGTGCGGGTGGAGGCGCTGCGGGTGAGCCTGCACCGGACGGGAAAATAGCGCGGCCTATGACGCGGCGGGGTCTACCAGCGTCTCGGGCTCCAGCCGGCTGCCGACGACGGCGCCGTACCGTTGCTTCAGCCGCAGCATCAACTCACGTGACAGATCTTTCGGCAGGCCCGGCCGCGCGCTCGGCAACGCCAACGCCAACGCGACGGCGCAGCGCAACGGTTCGGCGGGCCGGCGCGGCTGCAGCGACAGCGCCTCATCCGTTGAGATCGACATGCTGAGGAACTCAGCATCCTCACAGGCGATGTTCGGATCAGCAATGACCGAAAGTCATGGCCTTGGCCGATCTGGCTAGTCGAACTCGACGCTCAGGACCGGATGAACTTGATCGGCATAGTGGTCCAGCATGCTGCCCAGGATCTTGAAACCCACCTCGCTGCCGACGTAACGCCGTATATGAACTTCGACGGAGGTCGAGTCGAACCGCGACACCGACCCGCGAATGCCGATCGTCTCGCCCGGCGTGCCGAAGGGCTGGCAGAACGCACCTAGCTCGAGCAGGTCGTACCAGGTATCGACGTAGCTCTGTAGAACGTCCATTTCCTCGGGGTTCGGGATTCCCGAGAACTCGATCAACACGCGTCGCGACTTGGAAAAATCCGAAGGCGAGAAGCCGACATGGGGAATTGCCTGTGGCGGCGGCACCCGCGGATACGTGCTCGATTCGTTGAGGTCATCGATGGGGGCCAGTGGTCGCGGCAGTTCATCGGTGCCAGGGTCGACAAGGCTGATCCGTTTCATAACCGCGCCGGCATCGCTCAAGCCGAGCATCATGTTCCGGAGAAACTGAAACGACGAGGTATCGACGGCCATTACGTCGAAGTCGGCCACTACGCTTCCATCTGCCCATGTCGGGGGACTGTGCAGAACTAGAAGGGATTGCCTGCGAAGCTCTGCACGGGGCGCAAAGGCCCCGAAGCAGGCCGCACGAGCGAAGGTGAGGCAGAGAGAGGCGACCCACGAAAGTGCTCTTTCGACGTCGGGCAGCGATTCGACCTCGACCCTCATGTGCAGGCGCTGTCGCCGATCCGAGGCGACGTCCGTCACTTCGAGGGTCGGCCGTTTTTCCGTCACTGCTCTAACCTCCGGTACCAAGCCCGTGTCTGGTCGTCCTCGTTGGAGCCTCCGAGATCCAACCATTGCGACTGGTCGGCGGCCACGTCGATGAGCGGCTTCAGAACTCTATGGAGGGCCGTGTAGTCGGGGCAGCGCTCGTTGCGGTTGCGATCGCTGAGGGTCGGCTTGTCGCCGATGCGTACCAGGTAGCCGGATTTCATGCGGGCGCACGAAGTGTTGGGGCCCAGATTGCGTTGAACTGCAGCGATGCCGCCCAGCCGGTCGACAAAGCCGTCGCTCACGAGCGTGAGCCACCCGACGGTCTTCACCGCGTTCTGGTCCACTGCATGGATGTCCTCGGGAAGTCGAACGATGTCGATCTCCGGGTACCGCATGGAAATGCCGAACGCATGAGACTGGGCCGGCTGAGTTTCGTACCGTGTGCAGTGGAACGCGAACCCCGCGCTGCCAGACTGGAAGGGAAACTGCTCGCAGAGATCTACCACCATTTGCAGCATCCCGTCCGCGTCGTCAAGCGCCATGTCGGGCGGAAAGGCCAAACAGACGGCATTCGCCAGATGCTCCTTGTGCCCGATCGAACCCTTCTCGCTGCCGACGACCTTGAAGAAGTGCTTCGGCGCATCCTCCGGGAGTTCACCGTCCTTCAACTCCAGCACGATGTATTCAGGTTTGGCGCTGGGCGTTGCGAGCCGCGCCGGCAACACCGTGACTGTCTTCTTGTTGACGGGCCGGTGCCGGCGCATATTCTCGGTGGCATAGAACCGCACAGCATCCTGCGGACAGCGCTTCAAAAACAATTCCTGGCAACGAAGCACCGCTGCGGGGATGTCGGTGAAGACCTTGTCTGTGAACAGCGTGATCGAAAACGTCAAGGATGCCAGTCGGACGTTGTCTTCGACCCGGTCCAGTGTGCTGATCAATGATTTCAGCTCGGCCACCATCGTCGCTCCGTATTCTGTGGGGTTGTGAAGTCTATGTGCAGGTGCAAGACGACTTGTCGATCTTGCCGGCCGCATCTTTGGGCGACCATGCTTCCACCTTCTTGACCTTCTGGCCGTCGCGCACGATGGTGGGGTACTCAATAAGCTCCTTGTCAGTCTCCATCGACTTACCTGTGACGCTCATGTCCGACATCCTGGAACCCTTGAAGGGCTTCGTGTGGTCGAAGGGCGTGTCACAGGGAAACTTCGCATCGATGACCTTGTGTCCGCCGGCGACCTTGATGATCGTGTCAGGGATCATCGAGCCGCAACGCGGGGAAGCTTCCACGATGACGTCGCCGTTGGCGTCCTTGAACTTGTTCGTCGTCGTCAGGTTGCCGTTCTTGTCCTTCTCGCGCAGGCTGTGCAACACGCAAGAGTGCTTGCTGGTGCTCAGGCTCCGGCAGTGCTGCCCCTGGTCGTCATGCTTCCCTTTCTCATAGGGCGCCTTGTCACAGCAATGGATCGCGCAAGCGACGATCTCCTCGGGCGTGCTGCCTGTCACCACGGGCACTTGGAGGCAGCCGCCGAGGTCAACAGTGTTCTCGTGATTCTGAAACTTCTTGTCCGTCAGCCGACAGGCATTGCTGCCGTCCATCTTGACGTCGAAGGAATACAGGATCCAGGTGCTCTCCTTCATGAACGTCGACGACTTGACGCCACCGGCCACGCCGGCGTTGTCGCCGTTGGAGAGCGAGAACTCGCTGCTCTTGGTCGCGATCATCATGCCGCCATCGGCCTTGACCGTGCTCGTGCCTTTATCCAGCGTCGCCGACTGAGAGATGTTCGGGTACGGGATGGGCACCGGGCCGCCCGGGGATGGCGTCTTGCACACATCGGGAATCGTCGCCACCGAGACCCCATTGCTGCCTTTGTGGACCAACGAGTTGGCCACGCCGTTGACCTTCACGGTGACCGGCATTCCTATGTCCTCTCCGGCGTGGCACAGGCCAGCAGTGCGGCCGCCCGCTCGCCCATCTCCGCGCTCGCCCACACGAAGGCATAGGCGCCCTTCGCGTAGCCCTTGGCCGCCGCCGCGCAGGCCAGCATCACGTGCAGCAGCGACCCTGCGGCGGAAACATCGCCCCAGCAATCGGCCGGCGCCGTGAAATCGGATGCGGAGTCGAAGTGCTCCTTCGTTCGCAGCGCCGTGAAGCCGAACTCATCGGCACGGTAAGGCTCACCGTTCATGTCGCAGTAGATGTCGCTGACCCTTGCGCCCGGGGGCAAGGCCGCCAACGCGCCCCGGAAGGCCTCGGTCAAGCCTTCGCCGATGCACACAGTTTCCGTCTTGATGCGCTTCGGCTCGTGCGCGGTGCCCACCGACAGCACTCGGGCCCATGGCGTCAGGCCCATGGACCTCACGACCCCCTCGCGCACCAGCAACAGCGAAGCGCCGGCCTCACCCGGGATGAAACCCCACGCATTGTTCAGGGGCCCCGCGCCGTGCAACTGCTCGCAAGCCTCCAGCCATTCCAAAGTCCGCGGCTCCAGCCACGTGTCGACAGCGGCCACCACGCAGGCGTCGAGCGCCCCCGTGCGCAACTTGGCGCACGCGGCCTGCAGCGCGATGAGCCCAGCCGCGTGGCCGTTGCTGAAAGTCGCCGTACTGCCGAAGGCAGCGCTGTATCGATGCTTCACACGCCCGGCCAGGTCGCGCGCCAGGGTCTCCGGCAGGCCCGGGCGCCCGCTGGGCAGGGCCAGTGCGACGGCGCAGCAGCGTGAGGGCTGCGCGGGCCGGCGCTCCCACAGCGAAAGCGCCTCGTCGATCGCCGGAAACAACAGAGCTTCAAAGCGGTCAACGCCCTGCAAGCCTATATCGACCCACGGCGCCATGGCGGCGCGCATGGGCTCGCCTGCGGTGTCGATCATGTAGGGGTGCTGGGCGAAGCCGCTGATGCCCGCGCGCACCGCGGCCGCACTGCTCCACGCGTCGCAGCCGACCGGCGTGCTGGCCCCGAGGCCCACGATGAAGACCTGCTCGCTCATTCGCGACGCCGTCCGCAACACAGTCCGCAGCACATCAAGCCGTCTCCAGTTCGTCGTATTCGACGAGCTGCTTCCCGGCGGAACGGTCCGTCTTCAGCGTGACGGTGGTGCGCTCCAGCTTCTGCACCTTGAAGTGGCACGGCAGCGCCGTGTGCCACACCATCGACACGCGCGGAAAGTCCGGCTCCAGGATCACCGTATGCAGCTGACGGCGCTTGTGGATCTCGCGGCTTCCGTCGTAGAAGCGCGTCTCGAAGCCGAGATAGACCTTCGGCAAGGTGAAGCGCAGCTCTCCCGCAGGCGTCAGCTTGAGCAACACAACGGCCTCGCCACCGCGCAGCCATTGCGGCGCCTGCTGGTCCAGCGGGGCGCACTGGAAGTAGCGGTCGTCCAGGTCTTCGGCCAGCAAGGGCTGGCGGGTCTTCATCCAGTGTTCGTCGTAGGTTCCGGCGTAACCGACCCGAGGCTGCCAGTGACTGGCGATCACGCCAAAACCGGCCGGCGCGGGGCGGTCGCTCCAGCTGCCGATCAGGTGGTTCGGGTCCTCGACGTTCGGCACGGCCAGCCCAGTGGCGTTTCGGCTTGACACCGCAAAGCCGGTGCCCACGGGGTTGCGCCACTCCCAGTCGGCGTCGGGCGTCTTCGACGCGGCGTCGACCCCGCCGTATGCGCGCTCATAGAGGATGGGCATCTTCTGGAACGGTTCGGGCGCGCTCATGCCGATCGCCCTCCACCGACGGTCGCCGAAGACCCGCAGCACCTTTTGCACCGGCCCCACCCTGAAACCCACGTCCGCGTGCGTGACCACCCGGCCCACAGGCGCATAGGCGTGGCCGACCACGATCACGTCGGTCGTCTTCTTCGTGAGCACCAGGTCGGCGTCGTACTTGATGCTGCTCTTTCCCGGCTCGCCGTAATGCTCGGGCAGGCGCAGCACCGGCGGCTGTTCCTTCGAAGGGCAAGTCGTGCCGTCGGGCAGCACATCGAACGTGGCCTTCACCGCGACGAGCCAGATCTCAGTACCGTCGCGGTCACGCACCCAACCACGTTCCGCGGCGAAAGTTGTGCGGTTATCCAGCTGCCACATGAAGCGCGTCGGCCTTCAGTTGATGTCGATCGCCGCGCCCTTGATCTTGTTGTAGCCGGCTGACCGGCTCAAGATGTAGTTGCCGCGGATGATGACCTTGCCGGCGCGCGTGAGCGTGATGCTGGCATCGCCGCATCGTAGAACGATCTCGCGCTCAGCTTCGATGATGTGGCGCTCGCCATCGGCTTGCACCTTGACAGGCGGCGACACGGGCACCGGCGTTTCCTGAAGCGCATGCGGCTCGATCACGCCCACGATCACGGGCTTGTCCATCTCGCCGTTCTCGAAGACGACCAGCACCTCGCGGCCAACCATCGCGCGGCGCAAGGCCACGGTGGTACGCGCCGCGAAAGCATCGCCCGGGCTGCAGGCCAGCGCACCGACCATCGGGCGATCGAGAAGGTCGAAGCCTTGCAGGCGGCCGACGGCCGGGGCCAGCGATGGCAGCCTCAACGAGGGCGAGACAGGCCGCTGCTGGAGAGAATCGAACTCGCAATCCTCCGCGAGCGACGCAGGGGCGAGCGAAACGAACGGGTCGTCGTGGAGCTTCATCGCGCGGCCTTCAGTTGATGCCTACTTTGCTGCCCTTCACGACCACGTCGCTCGAAGCCTTCACGTTGATCTTGCCCGCGCCATCGATGGAGACATCCTTGCCCTTGATGGTGATGGTTCCGTCCTTCTTCATCGTGATGCTGGCGCTGCCGGTCTTGATGGTGATGGAGTCCCCGGCGTCGATGACGAGGTTCTTGGCCACCTTGAGGCTGTCGTCCTCGCCGACTTTGGCGCTGCGCGCCTTGGCGACCTGCGTGCTCTGGGCGCCGCCCACCTGGATGCTGCGGTCCGACCCCACATCGAGGCTTTGCTTGGCCCCCACGCTGGTGGACTGATCCGCTCCGACGGTGATGCTCTGCGCCGCGCCCACCGCCACCACCTGTGCCGCCCCGATCGCAATTTCCTGCGCTGCGCCGATGGCGATGGTTTCGTTCACGCCCACGCTGTGCGTGCGCTGCAGCGCCACCGTGGCGGTTTCGCTCGCACCCACGCTGATGGAGCGGTTGCTGCCGATGTTGATGGTCTCGTTGGCGCCGACCTTTTCGGTGCGGTTGGCGCCGATCGTGATGCTCTCGTCGATACCGACGTCTTCCGTGCGGTTCGATCCGATGCTGATCTTCTCGTTGCTCCCCACCTTCTCGGTGCGATCCACGCCGATCGTGATGGTCTCGTTGTTGTCAACGGTCTCCGTCCGGTCGTGCTTGACGTGCACGGTCTCGTCGTTGTCGACGGTCTTTTTGCGGTCGTGCCCGACCCAGTGCGTCTCGTCGTTCTCGACCTCGATGTCCTGGTTCTTCTCGGCGTGGATCCACAGCTGCTCGCTGCCCGCCTTGTCCTCGAAGCGGATGGCGTTGGCATTGCCGTAGCCCCCGCCCTTGCTGGAGCGCGTGAGGATCCCCGACTGCGTGGCATTGGCGGGCAGATCCCACGGCGGCATCTGTTCGGCGTTGTAGACGCGCCCGGTGATGAGCGGCTGGTCCGGGTCACCTTCGAGAAAGCCCACTACCACTTCCTGGCCGATGCGCGGAATGTCGACGATGCCGAAGTTCTTGCCGGCCCACGGGTGGGACACGCGAACCCAGCACGAGCTTTTTTCGTTCTTCGTGCCGTAGCGGTCCCAGTGGAACTGCACCTTCACGCGGCCGTACTTGTCGGTGAAGATCTCTTCGCCGCTGGGGCCCACTACTACTGCGGTCTGCGGGCCCTGCACGAAAGGCTTGGGCGTGCGGCGCGGGGGGCGAAACTGCTGCGCGGCGGGAATGGCCGAGAACTGGCAGTTGAATCCACCCGCCATGTCGCCGCCCGCTTCGTATGCATCCACACTGGCGCTCAGCGTGAGGCCGGTGACGAGGTACTGATCGTTCTGGTCGGGGCGCGGGTGGCGCGTGAGCTTGAGCAAGCGCCCTACCTCGATGCCCTGCGCGTTGGAGCTGCCCTGCAGCCGCTGGAACGGCGTCTGCAATTCGTCCATCCTGTCCTCGGCCCACTGCGTGCCGTGGGCCGACTGCACGTAGTCGCCCTGGAAGTCGAATACCTCGTAGTCGGCCAGGCTGTGGCTGCGCGCTTTGTCGGCCTTGACTTTCAGGTCGGTGGAGGGGCGCTCGAAGTCATAGCTGGCGAGTGCGAGCTTGCCGGTCTTCACCTCGCGCGAGAAACACCAGCCGGACACGCATTCGGTATCGGCTGCCCCGGCCGCGCCTTCCTCGATGTACGGCAGCGAGTCGCAGCCCGGCGCGGCATCGTGCGCGCTTTGCGAATCGACCAGCACGAGCTTGTGCTGGCCATCGCTGTGCTCGAAGTACCAGTAGATGCCCTCGTGCTCCAGCAGCCGCGCAACGAAGTTGTAGTCGCTTTCGCGGTACTGCACGCAGTACACCCACTCGCGGTAGCTGCGAAAGAGCTTGAACTCGAAGTTCGCGACACCGTGGTCCTCGAACACCTTCTTAACGATGTCGGGCACCGTCATGTCCTGGAAGATGCGGCAATCGGCCGTGCGGGTGAGAAACCACAGCCACGAGTGCACCGTGGCCTGGTAGGCGAAGTACTTGCCCTGGTGCAGGCCCGTGCTGAAGCGGGTGACGTAGCCGTGGAAATGGCGCTTGGCGTCGGCCAGTTGTACCGTCACGGTGACGGGCTTGCCGAGCAGATCTTCGGGATTGATGTCGGGTTTGAGGCTCAGCAGCTTGAGCTGCGTCTCGCCCAGCATGCTCAAGCCAGCCGAGGCGCTCATCGAATGGAACAGCAGATCCTCCGCCGGAACGGGTGACTTGAGCGTGATGGGCGGCGGCATTGGAGGAGATCCCTGAGCGGATGCGGGTGTCCTTGTTATGGCCTACAAGGTACGGGCGGGGCCCATGGGGGTAAAGCGACCAAAGTCACCGGGGACGGGTAGACCCACCTCGATGACCAGCCCGCGTCGCTCCTGGTCCCCTTTTGATTTGGGGAGTTGCCCAGCAGCGTCAGTCGTTCGTGGTGGCCGGCGCGACATCCTCCGCTGCAGCGGCGTCGGTGGGCCACAGGGCGAGGCCGCCTGCCACGCTCCAGGCTTGTTTGTGGCCGAGTCGTCGCAACGCCAGAGCGGCTTGTGCACTGCGGCTACCACTGCGGCAGATAAACAGCACGGGGGTATCGCTCGGCAAGGAGAGCCATTCCGGCAGTGCATTCAGCAATCTGGACAGAGGAACGGCCTGACGCCAAACGGCATGGCCCAGATGCGGCGCCTTGCCAAGGCGCTGCTCGTACGGCTCACGGACGTCTACGACCCGACCGTTTGGATGCGACTGAAACATGGCGATCGCTTCGCTGGGGGTGAGTTCTGCCGTCTCACTCATGCTGCAGGTATCCGCTTGGGCGCCACAGGCCATCGTTTGGTACTTGGTCGATAGTAGGTTCTGCTCCAGTTCGGCCTTGGCGCCTGCAAACTCACGCGGGGTCACTGTTCCGTCCAGCGCGGCAGCCAAGAGCGGTTGCAGGGCGCGCTCAGTAGCCAACGTGCAAGCGAATCGATTTTCATAGTCGTGGCCGGGCAGCAGCAGCGTGTTCGCACCGACAAAATTCTCGAGCTTGCGCAGGGACGGTGCGAATGCAAGCGGATCGCTTTGCTCGAAGTCGCTTCGCCCCATGGCGCCCGGCATCACGGTGTCGCCTACGAAAGCAGCGCATGGCCGTTGGGCATCGCTGAGCACGTAAGCCGTCGAGTCCCTCGTATGACCGGGGATTGGCAGTCGCGTCAGGCGCAAGGATCCAAGGGTGATCGATTCCGTACCGACCGGCCAGCCCAGCGCGTCGACCTCGCATGGCTCCAGCGCAGGGACGGCGGCGCGAAGGTCCGCAGCCGATGAGGCGTGGTCACCATGGCTGTGCGTATCGAGCACGGCAGCCAGAACCAGGTTGCGGCAGCGAATCCAATAGGCGAGGCGCTCCGTGAGCTCCGGCAGAGGGTCGATCACCACACAGCGGCAACTCGTCGCCTCCACCACCAGGTAACAACAGGCACCACTGACGGTAAAGCGCGTCAGCCTGTCGTTCGGTGACGGCGTGGTCAGGCCGGTTTCACGAAGCGACTCCCCGCAGCTGCGAATCCGACGGCAAGCCTCGTCGATGAATTCCGCCTCGGTCATGGGCCCGAACGACAGTCGCACGGCAGATGCGGTCTGCCATTTGGGCAGGCCCATCGCTTCCAGCACAAAGCTCGGCTGCGCCTTCGACTCACTACAGGCAGACCCGCCGCTGACCCGTATCTCCGCAGCATCAAACAGGTCCAGCAGCTGCTTGGAGCTGAGGGTTGGCACTGAGAAGTTCAGCGTCGTTGGCAGGGAGAACTTCGCTGGCGCATTGAAAACCATGCGCGGAAATGCGTCGCGCAGTGCGTCGGTCAGCCGAGCGCGATAGTCCTCCAGCACTTCATGGCTCTTGAACAGCTGCCCCTCCTCAAGAGCGGTCAGCACAGCGCCCAAGGCCGCAATGCCGGGCATGTTTTCCGTGCCTGACCGCAACGCACCCTCCTGGCCGCCACCTGCGATCAGCGGCGTGATCGGCGCGCCTTGCCGGGCGTAGAGGAAACCAATGCCCTTGGGGGCGTACAGCTTGTGACCAGAGAATGGTGCGTAGTCGATCGGAAGATCTGCCAAGCGCAGACTCAGCTTGCCCAGCGCCTGCACGCTGTCGACGATCCACAGCGCTTGGCTGCCCGACAAGGCGCTGGCGATCCCCTCCAGATCGCTGATGACGCCGGTCTCGTTGTTTGCAGCCATGGTGCACACCAGTCCCGCTTGTGATGCATGCCTGCGCAGCCACTGCAGGTCGTGTCTGCCGTCATTGCCCACCGGAATGGACAGCACTTCAAAGTGCAGACCCAGAAGGGAATTCCAATGCTTGATCGCCTCGGGAACGGCCTTGTGCTCGGTCGCGCCGTACAGGAGCAGCTGTGGCGCCGTGTCAGCACTCTCACGACGATTGCTCAGGTTCCGCAATGCCGAAAGTGCCGAAAGCACGGCTGTCTGGATGGCCTCTGTAGCGCCGCTGGTGAACAACAGCTCGCCGGTCGGCGCTTGCAGCACCCGCCGCGCGGCGGCGCGCACTGTATCGAGCAAGACACGGGCTTTGAGCCCGCTGCCATGGATGCTGCTCGGATTGCCGAAAGCGTCGGACATGGTATTGAGCGCTGCAGCCCGGGCCCGGGGTAGCACAGGGGTGGTCGCGTTGGCGTCCAGATAGATTTCCATCGTGAAATTTTTGTCACAATGGTCCGGAATGCGCGTGCGAAATCAGCCGCCATCACAAACAAAAGTGGAAGCCATCTCCTCACATCATGGCAAACCCGAAAATCGATTCCATCGACAGAAAGATCCTCGAGCTGCTCCAACAGAACGCAGATCTACAGATCGCGGAACTGGAGGATCAAGTGGGCCTTTCGCAAACCTCCTGCTGGCGGAGAGTGCAAAGGCTGAAAGAGTTGGGGGTCATCAAGCGCGGCGTGATGCTGGTGGACAGGGAAAAGATCAACGTCGGCGTGACCGTTTTCGTCTCGGTGCGCACCAGCACGCACACCCAGGACTGGATCGACCGCTTCAAGGCTGCGGTGGAACTGATCCCGGAAGTGGTCGAGTTCTACCGCATGAGCGGTGACATCGACTATCTGCTTCGGGTGGTCGTGCCCGACATCGCCGCCTACGACAGGGTCTACAAGCGGCTGATCGCCAACACGCAGCTCGCCGACGTCAGCTCGAGCTTCGCAATGGAGGAGCTCAAGTTCACCACTGCGCTGCCGCTGTCCTACGCGGAATAAGGGGCTGCATCAGGTCCATGCCGGTCGGCCCGATGCCCTGGGTTTGCACGCGCCCGGGGCGCCCCAGGGCCCCGGGCAAGGCGCCGAGCGCGTCTTCAGATGCTCGGCGCCAGCTTGCTACTTGCAATCCTGCTTGGCAGCGTACGGATAGTCAGCATGCCCGGTGCAGAAGTCCTTGCCGCCTTCCACAGCGGCGCCATTGAACTGGGCCGTGACCTTCTTGTTCTTGGTGACCGTGTACCGGCTGTTGGCACAGGCAGCGGCGGCTGCGGACGCACAGGCGCCGGCATCAGTTGCGGGCTTGTTCTCGACGCAGCTGGCCTTGCCGCCACACTTGCTGAAGCTTTCCGTCTCCTGCCCGGGGCAGGCCGTGCGGGTAACGTTCAGCACGCAGTCGGCAGCAAGAGCCGACACTGAGCCGGACGCGAGCAATGCCATCAGGACCGCACCAAGATACTTCCTACCGAACATTCCGATCTCCTTAAGACTTGTTTTTGGGCCGGCGATGGTAGCGAGAGGGCGGTCGATTCTGAAGCCAAGGATTGCAACGCCCGGTAAGGCGCGGCGGCGCGCTGCACGCCAATGCACCGAACTTAGAACTTATCCATAAATTATGTTTACCTCGGCAGGCACC
>CBFHAS010000057.1:0-26102 GCA_965653625.1 uncultured Burkholderiaceae bacterium
GCCAGCAGTCGCCGCGGCATCTTTGGTCATTCCATGGGGGGTCATGGTGCGCTGACCCTGACGCTGCGCAACCCGGGTCGCTACGCCAGCGTGTCCGCCTTCTCGCCCATCGTGGCGCCGGCCCAGGTGCCGTGGGGTCAGAAGGCCTTCGCGGCGTATCTGGGCGAGAACCGCGCCGCCTGGGCCGCTCACGACGCGGTGTCCCTGATCGCCGCGGCCTCCGAGCGGCTACCGCTGTTGGTCGACCAGGGCGGGGCCGATGAGTTTCTCTCCACTCAACTCAAGCCCGAGTTGCTTCAAGCGGCTTGCGATGCCGTTGGATATCCGCTGACGCTGCGCATGCGTTCTGGGTACGACCACAGCTACTACTTCATCGCGAGCTTCATCGGGGAGCACGTGGCCTTCCACGCGAATGCGTTGATCGGGACGGCAGCTTGAATCTGTCCGTGTTCCCCGTCAGCACTTCGCGGCGGCCAATGACAGCAGTGCAGCGTGTCCATTCGGCCTGAGTTTGCCGTTGGCCTTCGGGATGAACACTCCGTCGTGTCGATCGGCTCCGGTCGGTAGTTCGTCTCCTTGAGCGCAAGCGCCAGTTCACCCAGCCACCGCTGCACGCCGTACGCCTCGACATCCGCGAGATCCTGACCGTCCACGCCCCCCAGGCATGGGCCAGAACATTGGCGCGGCTGATCTTGTCGTACAGCGCCCCCTACAAAAGGCCGCCACTCGGCCGATGTTCTTCCACAAGGCGCAGCACGGCCATGGACTGATAGTTCCGGGCCAGCGAACTCAACTGGTTCGCAAAAGGGCGATAGCGTTCGTCCAGCCTCGCCAGGCGCTCGGCCTGCGCCATGATCTCTCGCATGTTTCCCATTCGTGCCACCCGATGCAGCACGTCCATCTCTTCGGGCGGCGGTACCACCACGGGACCCGCATTCACCGGCGTTTCCGCTCGAGACGCACCATAGGTCCATTCCAGCCGCAGCAGCATTGCAATCTGCTCCAGCAGTTTGTCGCCGTCGAGCGGTTTGGGGAGAAATGCATTCATCCCGGCCTCCAGGCATTGCTCGCTGTCGCTTGCCGACACGCCGGCCGACACCGCGACGATCGGCACCTCCCGGAACGCTTCCTGTTGCCGCAAGCAGCGGACGGCTGCCAGTCCATCCATCTCCGGCATAACGATGTCTATCAGCATCAGGTCCGGTCCAAAGCTTTGCGCCGTCTCCAGCCCTTCGCGTCCATTGGCTGCCTGGGCCACCTCGAAGCCGAGTGGCGTGAGCAAATCGATCGCCACAGCCCGGTTCTCGACGATATCGTCCACAACCAGGACCTTCTTGCGCGGCCCCGCATAGCCGGTGATGATCCTGTATGCCGTTACTTCCGTTGCCCTCTGCACTGACGGCGCTGCCACCTCGAAGCGGAACGTGCTGCCCTGACCGAGTTGGCTTTCGACCTGGATATCACCGCCCATCAAGCGCACGTATTGGCGGCTGATCGCCAAGCCCAGGCCAGTACCGGCCAGACGCCGCCGCGTGTCCCCGGCTTGCTGGAACGGCTCAAAAATGGCTTCCACCTGATCCGCGGCAATACCGACACCGGTATCCTGCACTTCGCAACACAACCGGGCCGGTGCCGCAAAGCGCACTCTCAGTACGACGCGGCCATGGTCGGTGAACTTAATCGCATTGGACAGCAGGTTGAGCAAGACCTGACGCAGCCGTCTTTCGTCGGCTAGGATCTCCTGCGGCAGATCGGCACCAAGGTCGCACACCAACTCCAGCCCTTTTTGCTCCGCCTTCACGCTGACCATGTCGGTGATGGTCTTCACGAAGAAGGCAAGCGGGAGGTCGGCCGGGCAAAGCTCAATCTTGCCAGCTTCAATCTTCGCCAGATCCAGGATATCGTCGATGAGAGTGAGCAGATGCTCCCCGCTCTTACGAATAACGTTCACCCCGGCAAGCTGCCGCTCACCCATCACCGGGTCGCGCTGCAGAATCTGGGCATAGCCAAGGATGCCGTTCAAGGGGGTGCGTAGTTCATGGCTCATATGTGCCAGGAAGGAACTCTTGGCACGGTTGGCCGCTTCTGCGGCATCGCGCGCTTCCCGTTCCGCCTCGGCCCGCTTGCGCTCGGACAGGTCCAGCACGAAGGCCACACCAGTTTCCCGCGATTGTTCAAACAAGGTGATGCCGATGAGCACGGCGAAGCGGGTGCCATCCTTGCGAATGAACTCTTTTTCGAAAGGCTTGGCGCTGCCGCTCAGCTTGAGTTCCTCGATGGCACGCGCATCAGTTTCGCGGTATTGCAGCGGCGTGATCTCTGTCCACCGTAGTGCTCCGGACTTCAACTCTTCGCGCGAATACCCCGTCATCAGCAATAGCTCGTCATTGGCATCTGTGATGTTGCCGTCCAAGTCCCAGAAGAAGATGCCGATGATGTTGGACTCAACCAGGCGCCGGATGCGAGCGTGGCTGTCACGTACATCGGCATAGAGCCGGGCATTGTCCAACGAGATGGCGGCCTGCGAAGCCAGCAGTTCCAGCACCTGAACGCGCTCGGGTGTGAAGGCATGGGTGGCCAGGCTGTTTTCCAGGTATAGCAGCCCGACCAGGGCCGATTGGCGCAGAATCGGCAGGCACAGCACGGACTTGGGTTGCCGCTGCGCAAAGTACGTATCGGCGGCAAACGGGTGCGGTGCTAAGGCATTCATCAGCAGAACTGGCTCCCGGCTGCGCCGCACATACTGGAGAACGGCCAGGGGCAGGTGCACGTGCGACAGGGGTTGCTCAGCATGCTGACGGACTTGTACCGCGTGCTGCTCGACCCGAGCCTCCGCCACCAGCGTCAGTTCTTCTCCTTGGGCCAGAAGCAGGTAGCAGGTTTGCGCACCTGCGTTTTCGAGCACGAGGCGCATGAGCGTGGCGATCAGCTCGTTCAGCAGGATTTCGCCGGAAATGGCTTGCGAAGCCTTAGCAACCGACAGCAGATCGAGTCGGGCCTCGCCTTCGGCCGGCACGGCCCCCGCGCGTTCGACACGCCTGCGCAATTGCGGGTACTGCTCTTCGAGGTGCTTCACCTTGCCTGCCGCGCCCCATTCGGCATAGCACGAGCGAGCCTGTTCCAGGTATGCATTGCCGGGGACAGTAAGCCCGCATGACAGATAAAACCGAGCAGCACGTTCGCTGGCGATGGCTTCGTTTTGCACGAAGCCATTGTCATGTGCAGAGCGGATCGCCCGCTCGTACAGTGACAGGGCGTCGAGCGTCCGGCCTCCTATCCGGGCCATCTCAGCGGCGACGAGCGCGGCTCGGTTCTCAAAGTTCTCGGGACAGTTCCTGGCCCACTCCTGGAGCTGCACGTGATGGGCACTCAGCGCCTCGACGTGAAGCTCGTTTGAGGCGACGGAATCGCAGGATGCGGCGTGGGAAAGAGCTGCATAAAAGTGATACTCCGTCGTTTCGAGAGAGCCACGTAATATCGTTACCAGCTGACCTGCTTTCTTGGCACTATCGATCGCACCGGCATGATCGCCGGCAAGAAAGCGCGCCTGCAGCTTGCGGACCCAATAGCATCCATTCGCCCACGCTAAACCCGGATCAGGATTGCTGGAGAAAAGATGCTCCATTTGCAATTCGTCAAATTGCTCACTATTAAGAGACCCGAATTCAACCGTCAAACCGCGGAGCATCCGGATAAATCCGAGCTGTGCGGCGATGGTGTAATTGATGCAGTCGAAATGCATCTTCTGCACAAACGCGAGGCCATGTTCGGCTTCATGCTCCACCTCGATAAGCCGATCGCCCCCAGCAAGGAGGTTTGAGTTCAGATTGTTACAGCAGTACGAGCCATAAGTGAGGTCGCCGCTCTGGCTTGCGGCGTCGAACGCGCGGCGCAATAGATCGCGGCCAGCGTGGAGATGCCTGCCCCATATCACGACGTGAGCGCCCAAAAGCAAATAAATCCTTGCCTGGAACCGCTTTAGGCTACGTTGTTCAACCAGTTTGCCGCCGAGCTCGCCCAATCGAACCCCGGTCCTGTGGTCACCGAAACGTGGCTCGGCCCCCATCGCAAGCGACATGCCAAGCCATGCGTAGGCGTAGCACGAACTGTCGCAGTTGCCATGTTCGAGGCTGAGGTTCACCGCCCTGCAGGCGGCCAAAAAAGGAAGGTTCGACTCCATCAGCCATGCAGCAGTCACGAGCTTGGTCAGGACATCCATAGTGCCAAGCAACGCCGGGTCGCTCATTAAAGGCAGCTCGATGAGTTCCTCGACCGTGCGGCCTCCAATTCGGGACCAGATCTGCTCGTATTCGCGTCTTGCGTCCTCTTGCGTCGGATACAGCGACCAGTCGATGCCTACCTGCCGGAGGCAGTCGAGACAGACGGCGATCGCGCGTTCGCCCTCATTGAGCGTCATGTACAACTCCACGCGCAGGCACGCGACCGCTGCTCGCTCGTGTGTCGCAACGGCGCGTGTTGACAGCACCGAGAGGCGCTGCTCTGCTTCCCGCAGTGCGCCGGTTAGGAATTCACATTCGGCTCGATTCAGTTGCAAGCCAAACGCGAGCTCATACCGTCGCTCCCAACAGTCCTCCGCCAGCATTGCTTCACCAGCGACGAGATAGGTGAGCGCCGAAGCGTAGGCGGTGGAAACCTTGGCGCGCTTGCCGGCCAGCAGGTTCAGTTCTGCAATCTGCTCTCGCTCTTGGCGCGACTCGACCAGGCTGCTACCGCGATTGAGCTGGTTGACGACCTCGAAGATCCGGTCCGCGACAGCATCAGGGGGCAGGTCGGATACCAGGACGCGACCGATGGTCAGGTGCATGCCGGCCCGCGATGTCTCCGGAATCAGCAGATAGGTCGCCTCCTGAACGCGGTCGTGGAGAAACGTGTACGTTTCATCCTGCCGGCATACCAAACCCGCTCGCGCGGCCTCCCACAGAAAGTGGTGGACTGTCTCCACGGATTGCTGCAGGACAAGACCGAGCGTTGCAGCGTCCGCGGCACTTCCAAGACAGGCGAATCGCTTCAGTACGTCTAGCGTGTCCAGTGGCAAGCGAGCCAGCTTGCTCACCATCAGGTCCACAACATTGTCGGTGTAGCCCTTGGCGCGGATGCGCAGCAAATTCCACTTCCACGCCCCGCTGCTGTGATCAAAAGCCAGCAGCTTCTCATCGGCGAGGGCGGTCAGAAACTGACGGGTGAAGAAGGGATTGCCGCCGGTTTTGTCCAACACCAGTTGCGCGAGGGGCTCCGCCTGCGCAGGGGGACAATGCAGTGTCTGGGCAACTAGCTGCTCAACATCGTCGGGCTTCAGGGGAGCAAGCACGATCTCCTGCACGGGGGCGCCAGCTTGGCGGATTGCCTCCAGGCGCTGCCGCAGCGGGTGGGCGGCATCGACCTCGTTGTCACGGTATGCGCCCACCAGCAGCAGATGGCACACGTCCGGGTGGGTCATCAAGTGCTCGAGCAGCGCGAGGGTGGCGGCATCCACCCATTGCAAGTCGTCGAGGAACAGCACCAGCGGATGGTCTTGCCGGGCGAATACGCCAAGGAAACGCCGGAACACCAGTTGGAAGCGAGTTTGCGCTTCCCATGGTGGCAACTCGGGCACCGGCGGCTGCGGACCCAGGATATGCAGGAGCCTGGGGATGAGATTGACCACGAGCTGGCCGTTGGTGCCTAGCGCTTCGCATAGCGCCTGCCGCCATTGGCCGATGGACCCCTCGCTTTCGCCTAAAAGCTGGCGTACCAAGCGGTCAAAGGCCTGGGCCAGCGTGGCGTAGGGTGTGTTGCGCTCGTATTGGTCAAACTTGCCGACAAGGAAGTAGCCGTGCCGTTCGATGATCGGCTGCAGCAGCTCGTTGACTAACGCGGATTTACCCACTCCCGAATAGCCCGCCACCGTGAACAAGATGGGGGTCGCCGTGCTCGCCACTGCGTCGAACGCGTCCAGCAGCGTTGCACTTTCCCGCTCACGTCCGTAAAGCTTGCGAGGAATTTCGAAGCGGTCAGACACGTCCCGCGTGCCGAGCAGGAACGGTGCAACCTTTCCGGTAGCCTGCCATTGGTCCAGGCACTGCTCCAAGTCGCTCCGCAGTCCGGAGGCACTTTGATACCGCTCTTCCGGCACCTTGGCCAAGAGTTTGAGCACAAGGTCCGAGACAATTTCGGGTATTCCCGGCACCAGCTGGTGCGGTGGGACCGGCAAGCGGGCAAGGTGGCAATGCGCCCATTCCAGTGGATCATTCGCGTGGAACGGCAATTGCCCGGTCAGCAGGCGATGCAGCAGGATTCCCAGCGAATAGAAATCGGTGCGGTAATCGACCTGGCGATTCATGCGCCCGGTCTGCTCAGGCGAGACATAAGTCCAATCGACAACAGCTAGACAAACTTCTCTTGCATCCTCCCGAAAGGTAGCCCGGCTCAGGTCCGCTAGTTTCAAGTGGACACCGTCGTGCGCTAGCAGGAAATTGGCCGGTCGAATATCGTGATGCACGATGTGGGCGGCATGGAGCGCCGCCAAGGTGCTAGCCAACTGGCGGGCGATGTTCAGCGCAACCGGCAGGTCGAAGCGTTGTCGGCGAGTCAGGACAGCTTCCAGGCTCTCGCTGGCGAAAGGTTCCAGAACCATCGCCACGTGTTTGCCGTTCACCTCAAAGGCAATCGGTTTAAGGATTTCCGGGGCGTCAAGGGATTGCAGCAACGCATATTCTTTTCGGAGGCGAAGGTCAGCGGCAGCGCCTGCGTTGTCGCACGGAGAAAGTTTGAGGAGTGCGGGAAGGCCGTCGGCCACGTCGCGACGGCCAAGGTAGAGCGCACCGCCGGCTGTTGCGCCCACCTGGTCCATGACCAGATAGTCGCCCACTTTCATTCGGCCGATTTCGGTTGTTCCGGCGGCCATGGTTTCCTCTCGTGCTTGCAAAGTATTTACTTTTTACAAGCTTGGCCTTCCGTCCCTGCTATCCCGTTTACTTTTTTCAAAGTAGATCGACCTAGCTTCCGATGAGCCATCAACTCACCTTGCCGACTACGCTTCTGCTGGTCGTTCCTCCGCTGCTATGGGCAGGAGACGCCATTGTCGGTCGTGTTGTACGCGACATGGTATCGCCCATCTCGCTGAATTTCCTGCGTTGGGCGCTTGCACTCGTGATCCTCTTACCATCGGGGTATCGCATCTACCGGCGCGATAGCGGACTCTGGCAGAACTGGCAGCGCTTCTCCGTGCTCGGTCTGCTGGGCATAGCGACATTTACAGCGCTGCAATACCTTGCTCTTCGGACCTCAACACCCATAAACGTCACGCTGGTCGCCGCTAGCATACCGGCCTGGATGCTGCTGACAGGTCGCCTCTTTTTCCGTGCCGAGGTCACGCTAAAGCAGGTCGCCGGTGTCGTGCTGTCGATCGTCGGAGTGCTTCTGGTGGTCAGCGGCGGTGAACTGACGCAGCTGCTCGCGCTTCGTCTTGTGCCAGGCGATATGTTCATGATCTTGGCCGCATTCTCGTGGTCGCTCTACAGTTGGCTACTGACGCGCAACACCGACCCGGACAGCATCCGCTCCCATTGGGCCTCCTTTCTGCTTGCCCAGGTGACCTTCGGTGTGATGTGGTCCGGTGCCTTTGCTGGGGGTGAATGGGTTTTCACCGACGTGCACATCCGCTGGAGCTGGCCGCTGGTTGCCGCGCTGCTTTATGTTGCCGCCGGCCCCGCTGTGGTGGCGTTCCGCTGCTGGACTGCAGGCGTCCAACGCGTCGGCCCTAGTCTGGCCGGCTTCTTCAACAATCTGGTGCCGCTCTTCGCTGCCATCATGTCGGCCGCTTTTCTCGGCGAACTCCCCCACCTTCACCACGCCATCGCCTTCCTGCTCATCGTCGGCGGCATCGTCCTGTCGTCACGGCGCTAACGTCATAGCAAGGTCGGCTTTCGGGCGTTGAATTTCGGCGGGCGAATGTCAGAGATGGGGTCGTCACCGCCACTTCGCCTTGCAGACGAGCGGTCATCCCGCCTGCCAACCCCGGAGCCAGGCAAGTGGCCGGACAGCGACGCGTCGTGCCACTCGCCCAGCGCCTGCTCATGATGGGCGCCGACACTCGGGCGCCAGCCTCGAATGGCTGAGTCCAGTCTTGGGACGAAACCGCTCTCGCGTCGCAGGCTCAAACGTCAGTAGATGGCCGAGAGCGTGAGGGCACGAACGTCGATTTGCTCGCAGCCGCTGCGGCTCACGCAAGGGCTGTATGCGCTGCTGCGGGCCGTGCGCGGGCGGATCCTCATCGTGGTCAATGGGCGGCCAGCTGCTACTGCGCGTCGAAAGTTCAGTTTGCGCGGGCTGATGCTTTCCTGCCGCTGCGCGAGCCGCTCACCACGCCGAACTCACCCCGTCATCGAAACAGCGTATCGACGTAGGCCGCGCCGAGACCGACCTTTTCGTAGTGCGCGCGAGCCAGGGCGATGTAGTCGTGCACGTCGAAGTGTCCGACCGACTGCCCCTTCTCGTCGAGCCAGATCAGCGGGCCCTTGACGATAAAGAACACCCTCATGGGATCCGGATGGTGGTGCGCCACCAGCGTGTGGCTCTCGCCGGGCGTCTCGTAGACGAAGTCGCCGGCGGTGGCGATCCAGTCGTGCTCGAGGTAGCTCCACTTCCCGGACAAGGTGAAGGCGAAAACCTCGTGCGGGTGGTAGTGGCGGTTGACCAGCCCGGGACCATCGGCGCGTAGCACGTCGGCCCACTTGTTCTCGCTAGGGGAGATCCACAGCGGGCGCGACGAGACGGTCTCGGTGATCGGAATGTAATAACGCTTGTCGTCGGTGGCCGCGTTTGCGATGTGCACCTCAGGCTTGGCGTCCGGCTTAAAGACATTGGCGATCGGCGCGATGTCACGCCAGAATTCCTCGGGCAGGTTCTGCATCGTTGTCTCCGGTTGTTGGATGTGTGGTGTCCGCAGTCTAGAAAGGGCGGCCCCTGGCGCGCTATCGGCGGATTGACATATGGCTTGCGCAGGGTGGACACCGAGTTGCAGTGTTTTCCCGCTCGCCCCGATGTGCGCTGGCCGATAACATCCCCTGCGTCCGAATGGCCTGCCTGGACCGAGCGATGAGTTGTACGCCCACCACTGTGCCCCACTGCGAGGTCTCCACCGATCTCGTGCCGCCGCACGAACGGGTCGCGTTCTGGGAGGCACACAACGCCTCGGAACTGATTGGGTTGCGCTGCACCAGCTACGCGGGCGAAGGTCTGGATGCCTGCGAACGCAATTTCGACCTTGGATCGCTGCGCTTGGCCGACGTGGCCGGTAACGAACATGTCATCGAGCGGACGCCTTCGCTGCTGCGGCGACATCCGAAGAACTCAGTCTTCGTCGCCATGCTGGTCGAGGGCGAAGCGTTCTTCTACCAGCACGGACGCTGCCTCACTGCTCGCGCCGGCGACATGCTCGCGTACCGGACCTCCGAGCCGTACCTGTGCGGCTTCTCGCGCCGCGCGCGCCAGTTCCTCGTCGACCTGCCGGCGGCCCTGCTGCTGGAACAGGAAGAGTCGATCCTGCCCAGCGGTCCCATCAAGATCGCGTGCGGCCCGCATGGCGGGCGGAGCCTTCGCGCCGAACTTGGCCGGACGCTGCAGGCTTTCGTCGCGCGGCCGCTCGCATCGGACGCCACCTGGGCGGCGGAACGAGTGAGCGCGTTGTGTCGGGCGCTTCTCACCCTGCCGCACGATCTGAGCCGAACTGACGCTTCGTTCGCCGTGCGGCGTCTGCGTGCGGAAGCATTCGTTGCGGAACACCTCGCCGACCCCGAGCTGGATGCGGCCGCGGTCGCCAGGCACCTCTGCCTGTCGCCGCGCCAGCTGAATCGTCTGTTCGGTCGCAACGGCTGCACGGTGACCGAGTGGATCTGGCGACAGCGGCTGACCTTGGCGCACCGGATGCTCGCTGACCCGCAGCGGCGCGGCGAGGGCGTGGCGGACATCGCCTTTCAGTGCGGATTCGCGTCACCGGCGCATTTCGCGAACGTCTTCAAGGCGCGCTACGGTATGACGCCCTCGCAGCACCGCCACGAACACTGACTGCCGGCCCGATGGTGAGCCCGGCCCGCATTCTGATCACAACCGCGACCCTGCAAGCCACCTGAGGCCGTTCCGGCAGCAGCGAATTGTGAGGTGCCTTCCCGGTGCTCGGCTCACGGACCGGTCATGGCGTGAGGTGACGAGGTCCGTGACCGCCGACCCGCGTCCCCGCCGCTCGCCTGCAGCAACTGCGCCACCGCCGCCACCGCAATCACCTCCGGCTGCTTGCCCTCCACGCCTTGCACGCCGATCGGGCAGGTCATGCGCGCCACGACCTCCGGTGCGATGCCGCGCTCCTCGAAGCGATGCACGAAGCGCTGCCGCTTGGTCTTCGAGCCGATGAGCCCCAGGAAACCGAAGTCGCCCCGGCGAAGCACCGCCTCGGTGATGCGCAGATCCAGATCGTGGTTGTGCGTGAGCACGAGGTAGAACGCACCGGGCGGCGCTGCGCTCACCTCGGCCTCCACCGCGTCCACGCACACTTCGCGGATGTGCGCGGGCCACGGCGCACCCAGTGTGGTGGTGGAAGGGAATTGCTCCTCGCGCTCGTCGATCCACTCGACTTCGACGTCCAGCGTGGCGAGCAGCGTGGCGATGGCGCGGCCCACGTGGCCGGCGCCGTAAAGCTGCAGGTGGAAGAGCGGCGGCGGCGCCGGCCATTGCGCAAGCGCAGCGGCGTCCAGCGGCTCGTAGGCCAGCGTCACGGCGCCGCCGCAGCACTGGCCGAGCCCGGGCCCCAGTGCGTAGTGCTCGCAACGCCATGTCCGCTCGCTGGAGCGCAGCATGTTGCGTGCGGCCTCGACGGCCTTCAGTTCGAGATGGCCTCCGCCAACGGTGCCCACGCTGTCGAAGCGCGTAACCAGCATCCGCGTGCCGGCATGGCGCGGCACGGAGCCCCGCGTGTCTTGCACCTGCACCAGCACAGCCGGCTGGCCGGTCGCCAGGTAGCGCAGGGCTGCGTCGTGCACCTGCCGGTCCATCGTGCTCAACCTGTCGCGGCCCGCACGGCGTCGATGGCGTCCAGCACGGCCTCCGCCGTGGCGGGCGCGCGCAGTGGCGGATCGATGCGATGCCCGCCCACCGACGACACTGCGTCACGGATCGCCAGGAACACCGAGAAGGCCAGTAGCAGCGGCGGCTCGCCGACCGCCTTGCTGCGGTGGATGGCGTCTTCCGCGTTGGCGTTGTCGAATAGCCGCATGTTGAACACCGGAGGGCAGTCGTTCGCGGTGGGAATCTTGTAGGTGCTGGGTGCGTGCGTCATCAGCTGGCCGGTCTGCTCATGCCACACCAGCTCTTCCATCGTGAGCCAGCCCATGCCCTGGATAAACCCGCCCTCGATCTGCCCCATGTCGATGGCCGGGTTGAGCGAGCGCCCCACGTCGTGCAGCAGGTCGGCCCTCAGCAGCCGGGATTCGCCGGTGAGCGTGTCCACCAGCACCTCGCTCACGGCCGCGCCATAAGCGAAGTAATAGAACGGCCGGCCCTGCATGGCCTGCGCGTTCCAGTGCAGGCCCGGCGTGGCATAGAAGCCATCGGACCACAGCTGCACGCGGTCTTCGTAGGCATGGTGCACGAGGTCTTCGAAGGCGAGCACGGTGCCGTTCGCCTCAATGTGGTCGTTGGCGAAGCGCACGGCGAGGGCATCGCCCCCAAATCGTCGCGCGGCGAAGGCGGCCAGGCGTTCGCGGATCTGGCGCGCCGCATCCTGCGCGGCCTTGCCGTTGAGGTCACTTCCCGATGAGGCTGCCGTGGCCGAGGTGTTGATGACCTTGGTGGTGTCCGTGGCCGAGACGCGCACCCGCTCGAATGCGATGCCCAGCTCATGCGCCACCACCTGTGCCACCTTGGTGTGCAGGCCCTGGCCCATTTCCGTGCCGCCATGGTTCACAAGCACCGAGCCATCGATGTACACGTGCACCAGCGCCGCGGCCTGGTTGAGATGCTTCAGGTTGAACGAGATGCCGAACTTCACCGGCGTGAGCGCGATGCCGCGCTTGAGCACCGGGCTTTGCGCGTTGAAGGTGGCGATCTCGGCACGGCGCTCGCGGTAGCGGCTGTCGCGCTCCAGCTCGGCGCTCAGTTCGTGGATCACGTTGTCGGCCACCGGCTGGCCGTAGGGTGTGTGCTGCGAGCCGTCGGCGGCGTAGAAGTTGGCGCGGCGCACGTCCAGCGGGTCGCGGCCCAGCGTGCGGGCGATGGTGTCGAGCACGACCTCGGTGGCCAGCGCACCCTGCGGCCCGCCGAAGCCGCGAAAGGCGGTGTTGCTCTGCGTGTGGGTCTTCGCCGAATAGCCGTGCAGCGACACGTCGGGCAACCAATAGGCGTTGTCTACGTGGCACAGCGCGCGCGCCATCACCGGGCCTGAGAGGTCTACCGAATGGCCGGCGTTGGAAACCATCGTGAGCTCGTAGCCGAGGATGCGGCCTTCGTCGTCGTAGCCCACCTCGTAGTCGTGGTGGAAGGGGTGGCGGCGTCCGGTGACGAGAAAGTCGTCGTCGCGGTCCATACGCAGCTTCACCGGCCGGCCCAGCCGCCGCGCCGCGATGGCGGCCACGCAGGCGAAGAGGGCGGACTGCGATTCCTTGCCGCCGAAGCCTCCGCCCATGCGCCGGCACTCCACCTGTACGTGATGCGAGCGCAGGCCGAGGCAGCGCGCGACCAGGTGCTGCATCTCGCTGGGGTGCTGCGTGGAGCAGTACACCCGCATGCCGTGGTCTTCGGCGGGCACGGCCATGCTGATCTGGCCTTCAAGGTAGAACTGCTCCTGGCCGCCCACCTCCAGCGTGCCGCGCAGTCGATGGGGGGCCGCATCGATGGCGGCCCGGGCGCCGCCTTCTTGCGTGCTGCGGGTGACATGCATGGGCGGCAGCACATAGCGGCCTTCGGCATGCGCCTTCGTATGGCTGAGCACGGGGGGCAGGGGCTCGATGGCAAGCACCTCCCTGGCCATCGCCGCAGCTTGCCGCGCGGCGAGCCGCGTGTCGGCGATCACGGCGAACACGGGCTGGCCCACGTAGCGCACTTCGCCGTCGGCGAGGATGGGATCGTCGTGGACCACGGGGCCGCAGTCATTGGGGCCGGGGATGTCGGCGGCGGTGATCACGTCCACCACGCCGGGCATCGCGCGCAGCCGGTCCAGCGACAGCGCCGTGAGGCGGCCATGCGCCACGGGCGACAGGCCCAATGCGGCGTGCAGCGTGCCGGCGATTTCGGGCAGGTCGTCGATGTACTGGGCCTCGCCGCTCACGTGCAGATGAGCGGATTCGTGAGGCCGCGCAGTGCCGACGCCGGCTTCGTGGCGCAGGGTGGGAAGTTCGGTGGGCTTGTTCATCTTGGTGCCTTCATTCGGGTCGGGCGGCGAGTGATTCGCCATCGCGCGCCCACACGCTCACCTCCGGGCCGCCCAAGCGCCCCTCCGCCCGGGTCTCCATCCAGAACCTCCTCAGCAGACTGCGCGCGACCCGCAGCCGATACCCCGCACTTGCCCGCATGTCGCTCAAAGGCGTGAAATCGCTCGCCACTGCGTCCTGCACGCGCTGCAAGGTGTTCGCGTCCCATCGCTGCCCGAGCAGCGCCTGCTCGGCCGCGGATGCCCGCTTCACCGTGGCCGCCATGCCGCCAAAGGCCAGTCGTGCGTCGCGCACCTTGTCCCCATCCAGCTCGATGGCGAAGCCGGCCGCTACAGCCGAGATGTCCGAGTCGAAACGCTTGCTGATCTTGTAGGCCCGCACCTGCCGTTGCATCGCGCGCAGCGGCACCACGATGGCCTGCACGAACTCTCCCGGCTCCAGCCGGTTCTTCATGTAGTCGACGTAGAACTCATCCAGCGGCAACCGGCGCGCCGCATCGCCGCGCCTCAGCTCCAGCGAGGCATCGAGCGCCATCAGCACCGGCGCGCTGTCGCCAATGGGCGAGCCGTTGGCCACGTTGCCGCCCATCGTGCCCGCGTGCCGGGTAGGTGGCGCGGCGAAGCGCAGTCCCATCTCGGCGAGCGAGGGCAGTCGCTGCGCCAGCGCCGACCACGCGGCCTCCAGCGAGGCGCCCGCGCCAATCCACAGCGCGCCGTCGCGTTCCTCGATGCGCTTGAGTGCTTCAACCCGGCCCAGGTAGATGATCTCCGGCAGCGCGCGCAGCTGCTTGTTCACCCACACGCCGATGTCGGTGCACCCCGCGAGCAGCTGCGCCCTGGGCCGCGCTTCGCGCAGCACGGCCAGTTGCTCCACGGTGGCCGGTGCGTGGAAGCGCCCGCCGCACAGCGTGGTGCCGTCGCGGCCGATGGCATTCAGCGCCTCGATCACGGGCTGCGTGTCCAGCACGTCGCCAGGCAGCTCGAACATGCGCAGCCCCGCGTCCAGGATGGGCCGGTAGCCGGTGCAGCGGCACAGGTTGCCCGCCAGCTCGTCGGCCAGCTGCTGCCGCGTAGGCCGCGTGCCGTGCGCCAGGTGCCGCTCATGGCAGGCCCACATCGACATCACGAAACCCGGCGTGCAGAAGCCGCATTGCGAGCCGTGGCACGCCACCATCGCGCGCTGCACAGGATGCCCGTCTCCTCCCTGCGAGGCATTGACGTCTTCCACCGTGAACAGCGCCTTGCCGTGCAGCGAAGGCACGAACTGCATGCAGGCATTCACCGTGCGAAGTGCCAGCCCGCGCACCACATCGGCCGGCGAGTCGCCCGCCCCGGGCAACTCGCCAAGCACCACGGTGCACGCGCCGCAGTCGCCCTCGTTGCAGCCTTCCTTGGTGCCGGTGCAGCGGGCGTCCTCGCGCAGCCAGTCGAGCACGGTGCGCGTAGGCGGCACGTCGTGCAGTTCGACGAGGGCGCCGCGGTGAAAAAAGCGGATGGGCTGGAGATCGGTCATGAGGCGATGCAGGTGGCATTCGGGCGTGCACAAGGCGCACCTTAAACCCACGCTGCGCCGCGCGTATACGATAGGCGATAGCCCCTCACCCCATTCGGTTGCCACCAGCGCAGCCGGTGTCTTTTTCCCGCCAGGATCACCGCACGCATGACGGCTGCCGCTTCCTCCGTCACGCCTTCGCAGCGCATCGCGCTGCGTGGCGACCTGCTCGATCTGACCACCCGCCCCGAGTGGGGCGCGGTTGAATCGCCCGCGGTGCGTTGGCGACCCGATCACTGGCTGCTCATCGAAGACGGCCGCATCACCGGCGCCCAGCCCGGCGACCAGCCGCCGGACGCCAGCTGGACGCGGCGTGAGCACACGGGCCGCCTCATCCTGCCCGGCTTCATCGATACCCACGTGCACAGCCCGCAGCTCGACGTGATCGCCAGCCACGGCGCCGAGCTGCTCGATTGGCTGACCACCTACACCTTCCCGGCCGAGCAACGCTATGCCGACGCGGTGGAGGCCCGCTCGGGCGCGGAGCGCTTCCTCGATGCGCTGCTCGCTCACGGCACCACCAGCGCGGTGGTTTTCCCCACCGTCCACAAGGTCAGCGCCGACACACTCTTCGCCGCCGCGCAGGAGCGCGGCATGCGGCTACTCACCGGCAAGGTGCTGATGGACCGCCACGCACCCGACGGCCTGCGCGATGAAGCGCCCGACCGCGGCGCGCGTGACTGCGTCGACCTCATCGACCGCTGGCACGGCGTGGATCGGCTTTCGTATGCGGTGACGGTGCGCTTCGCGGCCAGCAGCACGCCCGAGCAGCTCACGATGGCCGGCCAGCTGTGCACCGTCTACCCTGGCGTCTACATGCAGACCCACGTGGCCGAGAACCGCGCCGAGGTGAAGTGGGTGCACGAGCTCTTTCCCGAGTCGCGCAGTTACCTCGATGTGTACGAGCGCGCCGGCCTGCTCAATGCGCGCGGTGTGCTTGCTCACGGCATCTGGCTCGACGACGCCGACCGCGCCGCGCTGCGCGAGGCCGGCGCGCAGATCGCGCACAGCCCGTCATCGAACCTTTTCCTGGGCAGCGGCCTGTTCGACTGGCGCGCGGCCGACGACGCCGGCGTGGCCGTGAGCGTGGCCACCGACGTGGGCGGCGGCACGAGCCTGTCGATGCAGCGCACGCTGGCCGATGCCTACAAGGTGCAGGCGATGGTCGGCCAGCGGCTTACCGCCTGGCGCGCGCTGCATGCAGCCACGCTGGGGCCGGCGGCGGCGCTGGGGCTGTCTGAGGAAATCGGCTCGCTATCGGCCGGCTGCGCGGCCGACCTGTGCGTGTGGGAGTGGTGCGTCGGCCCGGTGGCCCACAGGCGCCACGAACTGGCGCAAACGCTGCATGACAAGGTCTTCGCATGGATGACCTTGTCGGACGAGCGCAACCTGGTGGCGGCCATGGTCAACGGCGTGATCCGCCATGAACGCCATGCCTGACACGCTGCGCCTCGAACTCGCAGGCATCAGCAAGCAGTACCCGGCCGTCAAGGCCAACGACCGAGTGAACCTGCGTGTGAAGCCGGGCGAGATCCATGCCGTGCTGGGCGAGAACGGCGCGGGCAAGTCAACGCTGATGAAGGTCATCTATGGCGCGGTGCTCCCCGACGAGGGCGAGATCCGCTGGGACGGCCGGCCGGTGGAGATCCGCAACCCCCAAGAGGCGCTGCGGCTGGGCATCAGCATGGTGTTCCAGCACTTCAGCCTGTTCGACACGCTCACGGCGGGCGAGAACGTGTGGCTGGGCCTGGGCAAGAGCTTGTCGCTGGCCGAGGTGATGCAGCGCATCCGCCGGGTGGCGCACGACTACGGGCTCGACGTGGACCCGCTGCGTCCTGTGCATACCTTATCGGTGGGCGAGCGCCAGCGCGTGGAGATCGTGCGCGCGCTGATGACGCGGCCCAAGCTGCTCATCCTCGACGAACCGACCTCGGTGCTCACGCCGCAGGCGGTGGAGCGCCTGTTCGTCACGCTGCGTCAGCTGGCGGGGGAGGGCTGCAGCATCCTCTACATCAGCCACAAGCTCGACGAGATCCGCGCGCTGTGCCACCACTGCACGGTGCTGCGAGCCGGCCGCGTGACCGGCGAGGTCGATCCCACGAAAGAGAGCAACGCCAGCCTGTCGCGCCTGATGATCGGCGCCGAGCCGCCGCCGCTGCCCGAGCTGCGTGCCCACCCGGGCGACGTGGTGCTTGCGGTGCGCGAGCTCACGCTCGCCCGGCAGGATCGTTTCGGCATGAACCTCGATGCCGTGAGCTTCGAGGTGCGCTCCGGCGAAATCGTCGGCATTGCCGGCGTGTCGGGCAACGGCCAGCAGGAGCTGATGGCCGCGCTGTCGGGCGAGGACGCGCGGGCCCCCGCTCATGCCATCGAGATGTTCGCCCGGCCCATCGGCCGCTTGTCGCCGGCGCAACGGCGCAAGCGTGGCCTGTATTTCGTGCCCGAGGAACGGCTGGGCCGCGGTGCCGTGCCGGGCTTGTCGCTGGCGCAGAACACGCTGCTCACCCGCACGAAGCCGGTGGGCCGCTCGGGCTGGATCCGCACCGACCAGGTGGCGGCCCTGGCGCGCCACCTCATCGCGCGCTTCAACGTGAAGGCCGGCGGGCCGCAGGCGGCGGTCAAGAGCCTGTCCGGCGGCAACCTGCAGAAGTTCATCGTCGGCCGCGAAATCGACGCGAAGCCCCGGCTGCTCATCGTGTCGCAGCCCACGTGGGGTGTGGATGTCGGCGCCGCCGCACAGATCCGCAGCGAGCTCATCCGCTTGCGCGAGGCCGGCTGCGCGGTGCTCGTGGTGAGCGAGGAACTGGACGAGCTGTTCGAGATCGCCGACCGGCTGCTCGTCATGGCGCAGGGCCGACTCTCGCCCCCGGTGCCCACGGCGAAAGCGAGCGTGGAGATGATCGGTCAGTGGATGAGCGGGCTGTGGGGCCGACAGGAGAGCGCGCTGGCCGATGCCGGCGCGTGAGCGGGCATGCTGAAACTCGAGGCCCGCCCCGAACCCAGCCGTGTGATGTCGGTGGCTTCGCCCCTGCTCGCGCTGGCGCTCACCACGCTCATCGGCATGGCGCTCTTCGCCTTGCTCGGCAAAGACCCCGTGCGCGGGCTGCAGGTGTTCTTCGTGGAGCCGCTGAGGAGCGGCTATGCGCTGTCGGAGCTGGCACTCAAGGCCACGCCGCTTCTGCTCATTGCGCTGGGCTTGTCGGTGTGCTTTCGCTCCAACGTATGGAACATCGGCGCGGAGGGGCAGTTCATCATGGGTGCCATCGCGGCCGGTGGCGTGGCGATGATGGCCGACCAGAACACCGGCCGCTGGATCGTGGCCGCCATCCTGGCCGCGGGTGTGCTGGGCGGCATGCTGTGGGCGGGCATCGTGGCGCTGCTGCGCGACCGGGCCAACGCCAACGAGATCCTCGTGAGCCTCATGCTGGTGTACGTGGCCGACATGGTGCTGAGCTACCTCGTCTACGGCCCGTGGAAAGACCCCGCGGGCTACAACTTTCCGCAGACGATCACGTTCGTGGAGGCGACGAAAGTGCCGCGGCTCTTTGCCGGGTGGCGGGTGCATATCGGCGCGGTGATCGCGCTGATGGGCGTGGTGGCGTTCTGGGTGTTCCTGTTCCGCATGTATGCGGGCTTCCAGCTTCAGGTGAGTGGGCTCGCGTCAGCGGCGGCGCGCTACGCGGGCTTCTCGTCGCGCAGGGCCTTGTGGATGGCGCTGCTGTGCTCGGGTGGCATGGCCGGGCTGGCGGGCGGGCTGGAAGCCGCGGGCCCGCTGGGGCAGCTCACGCCTCACGTGCCGGCGGGCTACGGCTTCGCGGCCATCATCGTGGCCTTCGTCGGCCGGCTGCACCCGGTGGGCGTGGTGTTCTCGGCCGTGCTGATGAGCATGTTCTATATCGGCGGCGAGCTATCGCAATCCCGGTTGGGCCTGCCCAAGTCGCTGACGGGTGTGTTCCAGGGGCTTCTGCTGTTCACGCTGCTGGCGTGCGACACGCTCATTCACTACCGGGTGAGGTGGGCGGCCCGTAACCCTCACCCTCGGTCGCACTCCCGGGAGGAGAGGGAAGGGATGCCGGCATCCCTCGCCACCTCAAAGGAGACCCCTCAAAGAGGCCCCGCCTGATGGACTCGCTCGCCCTGCTCATCGCGGCCACGCTCAACGCTGGCACCGTGCTCGCCTTCGCCGCACTGGGCCTGCTCATCAACGAGCGCGCCGGCATCGTGAACCTCGGTGCCGAAGGGATGATGCTGGTGGCGGCCATCGCCGGCTTTGCGACGGCCGTGCACACCGGCAGCGATGCGCTGGCTTTCGCGGCCGGTGCCGGGGCGGGCGCGCTGCTCGCCGCGGCCTTCGGCGTGCTGGTGATCTGGCTCAACACCAATCAATACGCCAGCGGCCTCGCGCTCAGCCTGTTCGGCGCCGGCTTGTCCGCCTTCGTGGGCATCGGCTACGCACAGGCCAAGCTGTCGGAGCGGCTGCACTACCCCGTGCCCGTGCTGGGTGACCTTCCGTTCATCGGTCCCGCGCTGTTCAGGCAGCATCCCATGGTCTATGTCGCGATGGTGCTCACGGCGGCGCTGGCGTGGTTGCTCTACTGCTCGCGTCCCGGCCTGGTGTTGCGGGCTGTGGGCGAATCGCCCGAATCGGCGCATGCGCTGGGCTACCCGGTGCGCCGCATCCGCCTGGCCGCGGTGATGGCGGGCGGTGCGCTTTGCGGGCTGTCGGGCGCGTACATCTCGGTCATCTACACGCCGCTGTGGGTGGAAGGCATGGTGGCCGGCAAGGGCTGGATTGCACTCGCGCTCACCACCTTCGCCACGTGGCGGCCGGCGCGCGTGCTGCTCGGCGCCTACCTGTTCGGCGGCGTGACGATGCTGCAGTTCCACCTGCAAGGCGAGGGCGTGGAGATCCCGAGCCAATGGCTCACGATGCTGCCCTACCTCGCAACGATCGTGGTGCTGGTGCTCATCTCGCGCAACGCGGCGTGGATACGCGTCAACATGCCGGCTTCCCTGGGGAAGCCTTTCACCCCCGGCTCATAATCCGGCCGCCTCGGGGCGGGCTGGGCGCAGCCCAGCCCTGGGGGCGCTCAATACTGACGTCCGTTCAATGGAGATCACACGATGAACCGTTCGAAGCGATCGATGCTCCGACTCGCCGGGTGGGCCGCGCTGGCCGCCACGGCCGGCCTCGCCGGCTGCGGCAGGAAGGACGAGACCACCACTGCCCAGGCGCCCGCACCCGCGGCTTCACCTGTGGCCGCTGCGCCCGCCAAGGCCGAACCGCTGAAGATCGCATTCGCCTACATCGGCCCGGTGGGCGACGGCGGCTGGACCTTCGCGCACGACAACGGCCGCAAGGCGGTGGAGAAGGAGTTCGGCGACAAGGTGGTCACGAGCTTCGCGGAGAGCGTGCCCGAAGGCCCCGACGCCGAGCGCGTGCTGCGCGACATGGTGGGCCAGGGCAACAGGCTCATCTTCGGCACCACCTTCGGCTACATGGACTACATGCTCAAGGTGGCCGGCGACGCGAAGGACGTGAAGTTCGAGCACGCCACCGGCTACAAGACGGCGGAGAACCTGCGTACCTACGACAGCCGCACCTACGAAGGCGCCTACATGGCGGGCGTGATTGCCGGCGGCATGACGAAGTCGAACGTGCTGGGTGTGGTGGGTTCGGTGCCCATTCCCGAGGTGGTGCGCAACATCAATAGCTTCACGCTGGGCGCGCAATCGGTGAACCCGAAAATCCGCACCAAGGTCGTGTGGGTGAACAAGTGGTTCGATCCACCCAAGGAGACCGAGGCCGCGCAGTCGCTGCTCAACGCCGGCGCTGACGTTCTGATGCAGAACACCGATTCCAGCGCCGTGCTGCAGACGGCCGAGAAGGCCGGCAAGTACGCCTTCGGCTGGGACAGCGACATGACGGCCTATGGTCCCAAGGCGCACCTCGCCTCGGCCGTGATCAACTGGGGCCCGTACTACGTGAAGGCCACGCGCGACGCCCTCGAAGGCACCTGGAAGACGGGCCAGAGCTGGTGGGGCGTGAAGGAAGGCGCCATCGACATCGTGTCGATCTCCAACGCAGTCCCGGCCGAACTGAAGGCCAAGGTCGAGACGGTGAAGGCGGGCCTCAAGGACGGCAGCTTCAAGATCTGGAAGGGCCCCATCGCCGACAACACCGGCAAGGAAGTCCTGAAGAAGGATGAGGTCGCCGACGACAAGTGGCTGGGCGGCATCAGCTTCTTCGTGAAGGGCGTCGAAGGCCGCGTGCCGGGCGGCGAGAAGAAGTAAACCTGTACCGCCATGACCCTGCCATGAACCTCGACACCATCCCCCGCGACCGGCTCCCGGCGCTGCTGCGCGCCATGCCCAAGGCCGAGCTGCACATCCACATCGAAGGCTCGCTGGAGCCCGAACTGATCTTCGAGCTGGCCCAGCGCAATGGCGTGTCGCTCGCCTACCCTAGCGTCGAGGCGCTGCGGGCGGCCTACGCCTTCACCGACCTGCAGAGCTTCCTCGACATCTACTACGCCGGCGCCAGCGTGCTGCTCACGGCGCAGGATTTCGAAGACATGGCCATGGCCTACTTCCGCCGCGCGAAAGCCGACCATGTGGTGCATGCGGAGCTGTTCTTCGACCCGCAAACACACACGGCGCGCGGCGTCCCTTTCCACGCGGTGATCGCAGGCCTGTCGAGCGCCTGTGAGCGCGCGCAGCGAGAGCTGGGCATCAGCAGCGCGCTCATCATGTGCTTTCTGCGCCACCTCAGCGAGGAAGAGGCTTTCGCCACGCTGGAAGAGGCCATGCCCTACCGCGGCCAGTTCATCGGCGTGGGTCTGGACAGCGGCGAGCGCGGCAACCCGCCGGAGAAGTTTGCCCGCGTATTTGCTCGCTGCCGCGAGCTCGGCCTGCACCTCGTGGCGCATGCCGGCGAGGAGGGCCCGCCGGCCTATGTGTGGAACGCGCTCGACGTGCTCAAGGTCGAGCGCATCGACCACGGCGTGCGAAGTGTCGATGACCCGGCGCTGATGCAGCGCCTTGCGCGGGACCGCGTGCCGCTCACCGTATGCCCGCTGTCGAACGTGAAGCTGTGCGTGTTCAAGTCGATGCGCGAACACAACCTTGCCACGCTGCTCGACGCCGGCCTCATGGCGACCGTGAACTCGGACGACCCGGCGTACTTCGGCGGCTACATCAACGACAACTTCGTCGCCGCGTTCGACGCGCTGCCGCAGCTCACGGCGCGGCATGCGCATCGCCTGGCCGCGCACAGCTTCGAGGCGAGCTTCGCACCGCCGGCCGACAAGCAGCGCTGGCGCGACCAGCTCGACGCGGTGTTCGCTGCGTAACGATCGCTGCGACGACCACCGAGCCCCAAGGTAAGAAGGCCCCGCCTCACCACTGATTACGCAGCTCCCGCAGCTTCACGAACACCGTCTTCGGATCCGGCTGCTCCGGCAGATCGGGAAAGCTCTCGCGCAGCTTCGCGATGACACTCGGGCTGGTCAACCGCAGGAAAGTGTTGAACTGCTTCTCCTGCTGCATCGTGGTCACCATCGCCGTGGACGGGTCGTGCGCCGTCACCTTCGGAAGCAGCGCCTGGGCCGACTGGTTGTCGGGCTCGCGCGCCAGCGTGAAGCGCAGGTTGTTCTCGATGTAATCGTGGCCCGGGTACACCAGCGTGTCCTCAGGCAGGCGGGAGATCTGCTCGACGAAGCTGCTGTACAGCGCTTCGACGTTGCCGCCGTTGTGGCAGTTGCCCGCCCCGGCATTGAACAGCGTATCGCCCGAAAAAAGCGCCGGCCGCTCGGTGTGCGAGCGAAGGCAGATGTGGCACATCGTGTGGCCGGGCGTGTCCATGCACTCCAGCTCCACCGTCTTGCCGACCTTGATCACGTCGCCCGCCTTCACGCCGCGGTCCACACCCGCAATGCGTGAGCCGGCCCGGTGGTGCGCGATCACCTTGGCGCCCGTGGCTGCCACTACCGCCGCATTGCCGCCGGTGTGGTCGAGATGCTCGTGTGTGTTGAGGACCTGCGTGATGTCCCACCCCCTGGCCTTGGCGGCGGCCAGGCACTTCTGATGGTCCAGCGGGTCGATCGCCAGCGCTTCCCCGTTCTCGGGGCAGGCGATCAGGTAGTTGTAGTTGCGGTAGGCATTGCCGGTCCAGATGCGCTCGACGAGCATGGCGGGCTCCCATACATGCAGCAGGGCATTGTAGGAAGCGCACCCGTGCGGCATGCGGCGTTGCAGGACAAGCCCAGTGCCGCCGTGCGATTTCCATCCGCGATTTCACTTCCATAGTTGGCAGGACTCGCGGGGCTTGCAATCGTGGGAAAGTAGCCGCCCCAACGATGAAGGAGCCAGTCATGTCTATCGTCCCTGCCCGTATTGCCCACATCTGCGCGGGCGCTTTGGTCTTGATCGCGGCGAGCACGGCGGTGTGCGCCGCCGAGCCTCGCACCGTCGAGGGTCTGGCCACGCCCGAATCGGCGCTCCTCGGTCCCGACGGCCGAATCTATGTGTCGGAGATCGGCGGTTTCGGCACGGACGGCGATGGCCGGGTCGCGGTCATCGGCCAGTCAGGCAAGCCCGAGCCCTTCGCCAAGGGCATGGACGATCCCAAGGGCCTGGCCGCCGCAGGCAACGCGCTGTACGTCACCGACAAGAACCTCATCCGGAAAATCGACAAGCAGGGCCGCGTGTCGGTGTTCGTGAAGCCCGAGGCTTTTCCGCAGCCGCCGGTGTTCCTGAACGACCTTGTCGCCGATGCCAGCGGCAACCTCTACGTTTCCGACACCGGGGACCTCGAGAAGGGCGGCAAGGGTGCCATCTTCAAGATCACCCCAGCCGGCAAGGTGTCGCTTGTCATCTCCGAAGCGCAGAACCCCAGCATCAAGAGCCCCAACGGCCTGCTCTTCGAACGCCCCGGCAAGCTGCTGGTGGTGGACTTTGCCAGTGGTGAACTGCTGCGCCTCGATGTGGCCAAGGCCACGGTCGAGAAGATTGCCGATGGTTTCGGCGGCGGCGATGGCCTGGCCCGCGATGCGGCCGGCATGCTCTACATCTCCGACTGGAAGAACGGGCGCGTGTGGAAGCTGAACCTCAAGCAGAAGGACGCCAAGCCCGAGGCCTACAGCCAAAGCTTCAAGGCATCAGCCGACATCACGTTGTCGAAGGACGGCAAGTACATCGTCGTGCCGGACATGAAGGCCGGGTCGGTGGTGTGGCTGCCGAAGTGAAGCGGGGCGGGCTCCCGGGCGGGGCTCGGGAGCCATGGCGTTCCTTCCTCCTCCTGTAGAGAGACGGGGTGCGGGACGTACTCGCACCAAGCGTTGCCCGATCAGTTGCCTGATGACGCCCGATTGGCTATAAGGCTGGCCTTCCACAATAAACAAAGGGAGGCCCACGATGGCCACTGTCAATTCCCAGGTTGTTCAACTCGGGCAGTACAAGGTCCGCCGTGGACAGAGCTCCGTTTCGGGCCTGTCTTCGGGCGCGTTCATGACGGTGCAGTTGCACCTCGCACACTCATCGAGCTTCACGGGCGCCGGTGTCATCGCGGGCGGGCCGTTTCGCTGCGCGCAAACCTATCGGGGCGCTGCCGTGCTGGCCGAGGATGCCTATGTGCAAAACGCCCTGTACATCTGCATGAATCCGCTCGTGCCGCAAACCGGCCCGAATGCCGAGCAACTGGCCGAGCTGGCACGCGAGACGGCCTCCTCGGGCGAGATCGATCCGGTCGAGCACCTGACCGATCACCGCGTCTACATCTTCACCGGCAGCAAGGACGAGGTGGTCTATTCCGATGTCGTGGAGCGCACGCGCCGCTTCTATGAACTCCTCGGCGTGCGACCCGATCGGATTGCCTATCACGACAATGTTCCGGCAGGGCATTCGATCATCACCGACAACCCGGAAGACTCGCCACTGGATGCCAATGAGCCGCCCTATATCAACCACGGCGGCTTCATGCAGTCGCATGACATCCTGCGCCACATGTACGGGGCTCTCAAGCCGCCGTCCGAGCAATTGAGCGGGCGCCTCGTCCGCTTCGACCAGACCGAGTTCTTCAAGGGTGAGTCGCGCGCCAGCATGAGCCCTTTCGGCTACGCCTACGTGCCGCGTGCGGTGGAAGAAGGGGCGCCGGCTCGCGTGCACATCGCACTGCATGGCTGCAAGCAGGGCTACGCGTATGTCAACTACGTGAACGGGCGGCCCGACATCCGCAACGTGCCGCCTTACGGCACGCGCTACGTCACGAGCACCGGCTACAACCACATCGCCGACAGCAACGACATCATCGTGCTCTATCCGCAGGCCCAGGGCGCCGACGATGGCGAAACGCAAAACCCGGACGGCTGCTGGGACTGGTGGGGCTACACGAGCCTCGACGCGAACCGGCCCGATTACTACACACGCAATGCCATCCAGATCAAGGCGATCCACGGCATGCTCAGCCGGCTGGGCGGCTGAACGCCTTTGAACTCATCCACCGGGAACATTCATATGAAAAGAACATCCGCCGATCCGATCGCCACCGCGCAAGCCTCCGCGAATGCCGTCACCAAAATCCATTCGGCTTCGCTGTCGCCCATGCCGCTGGCACGCGCATCCAAGCTCCAGCTGCTGCTCGGTCAGTTCGCCATGCGTGGCGTGGGCCATGGGGCGGCCACTGCGGCGGTCTTGCCGCTGAGCTTCGATTCCGACACATGGCAGCAGCTGATGGCGATGCAGCAGGCCGTGGCGCAGCGCCTGGCGCAGCAGCAGAAGGGATGGCTGGAGGGCTTGGCTGCGCTCGCCCATGAGCGCAGCCGCATCAAAGAGGCCAACACGCTGTCGAAGTATGTCGAGCAGGAATACAACCTGGTCGCGCAGTTCGGCGCGCTCGTGGCTGACCAGATCTCCCAGTACGCCGGGCTGCTGGAGAACACGCAAGTCGACTACGGCTATTGGATGGCGCAGCAACGCAGGGAGCCTGTGACCGCGGACTCTTGAGTTGGTCATACCCCTCCGTTCGGGCTTGAGCCTGTCGAAGCCTGTGCGCACCTTGATGCAGGCACTTCGACTTGCCTTTAGACATCATGGTCGCCCGAGTGGCGATGGCCCGTCTCCAAAATCGTGGGTTGC
>CBFHAS010000058.1:0-25863 GCA_965653625.1 uncultured Burkholderiaceae bacterium
CGCATGCCGCATGCCGTGCTGCTGGGCGAGCGCAGCGTGTGGCAGAAGCTCAAGGTCGAGCACCCCAGCTACACGACCGCCACCGTGTGGAAACTCGTGGACTACGACGAGCCGCAGGCGTCACCCACCACCACCGTGGCCAAGGCCGCTTCGCAGGGCCCTGTCGCAACGGATGCCCCGGCCGCAGCCGACACCGCCCCATCTCCAAAAACCGGCAGCACGCCGCCCGCTGACAAGGCCTGAGCCATGCCCAAGATCATCCGCCTCGGCGACCCCACCGACCACGGCGGCCAGGTCATCGCCAGCGGCGCTTCCTACTTCACCGTGGGCGGCAAGCCGGTGGCGCTCAAGGGCGATGCGTGCAGTTGCCCCAAGCGCGGCCACAGCGGCTGCACCATCGCTGAGGGCGATCCCAATCACACGATCAACGGCATCCCGGTAGCCTACGAGGGTCATAAGACCACCTGCGGCGCTGCACTGATTGCCACCGTTGAGAACTACGCCAAGGCTTGAAACAGCCACCGCCCTTGCAGCGCCACGTCTGCCGTCTCTACGACTGCATCCTGATCGCGCCGCACGTTTTGTATTCCAGTACGTGAGCACTCGACCTCAGCCCGTGCGCTTGTCCCGTAGCGGCGCCATCGTGTCGTCATACGGCGCGAGGTAATCGCGCGCCGCGTGGGAGACCTCAGTGATACACCCTCGCCCCGGTTGTGGAGCCCGAGGTGAAGAGGTGTGCGAACACGGCGCTCGCCTTCAGGTTGATCTCGTCGGCGTTGTACGCGTCGTCGGGCAGGTTCGCAAAGAGGTGCTTGATGATCTCGGCTTTCACCTGCGCCTGCGCGGTCGCCTTCTCTTTCCAGTGGTCGATCTGCAGCTTGCCGGCGCACAGCGTTTGGAGCAGGTCCTTGGCCACAAGCTTGATCTTCTCGCGGTCGCCCTTGGTTAACGAGTCCTTCTGCAGCAGGTCGAACACCGCGAGTTGCTCCTCGTTGTCCAGCCCCTCGCGCAGGTGGCGCTTCTGCTCGTCGTCGAGCTTGTCGTTGAGCGCGAACAGATCGTCCATGACCTTCTGCACTTCGACCGCGTCCTTGTCGCGGTTGTAGTCCGTGACGATCTCCTGGTATCGCTGGTACAGGTCCACCCGCGTCGGATTGACGGCCACCATCGCCGCCAACCGCTGCTCCAGCTTCTCCTGGAAATTGAGCATCACCACGCTCTTGTGCGCCGTCTTCTCGAACTCGGCGCGCAGGCGGGTGAAGTCGATTTTCGACAGGTCGTAGCGCGGGATCGGCTCCTGTGCTCCTGGCGTCGCGGGCCTGCCGTCCGTGGTCAATGCGGTGTCCACCACGTCATACAGCGACTGCAGCAGCACCCTGACGTCCGGCGCCGTCCTGGCCTCTTGCAGCTTGTTGTAAATGGCTGAGATCGCGCCTTCATAAGCATCGTTGGCGAAAAGCCCGGGATTGGGGAACAAGGCGCGATAGCGTGCCTGGATGTCCTCAACGATGACCTGGTAGGTCTTGCGACGCTCGATGCTCTCGCTGAGCAGGTTCACCGCCGTCAACAGCAGCTCCTGCTTGACGAAACCTTTGGCGGCGATCAGCGCGTTTAGGTCAAACCCCATGCCGGAAAGATGGTCGCGCGCCTGCTTGAGGCTTTGCACGTACTCGGCCAGAGCCACGCTGTCGTCGCGAACGGTGTCCTCTTCGCCCTCGCCCTTGCCCGTGCCGCCACGGTCGCCCTGGGCGAACGTGGCCAGCGCCTTGCGCAGGCTCTTAAGCATGCCGTTGTAGTCGATCACCAGGCCGTGCTTCTTGCCACCGCCCACGCGGTTGACCCGCGCGATTGCCTGCATCAGCGTGTGGCCCTGCATGGGCTTGTCCAGGTACATCGTGGACAGGCACTTCACGTCGAAGCCGGTCAGCCACATGGCGCAGACGATGGCCACGCGGAAGGGGTGCTCGGGCTTTTTGAACTCGTGCTCAAGGTCGCGCTTGACCATCTTCTCGCGGTGCGGCGTGATGTTCAGCGGCTCGTCGCGGAAATTCTTCCACTTGGCAAAGTCCGCCACCTCGCCTTGCTCCTGCGACACCACCACGCATACCTCGGTCGACCTCATCCACGCCACGTGCGCACGGCGTGTCTTCAGAAGATCGGACGGAGCCTTTCCCTTGGCGGCGAACAATGCCTCTTCATTGATCACCTGCGCGTCCAGCACATCGGCCAAAGCCCGCCACTTGTGCTCGATGAGATCGTGCAGCTTCACGCACGTGATCTTGTCCAGGCACACCACCAGGGCCTTGCTGGCGCCGTTGGCCACCACCTGCCAGCGTTGGTGGTAGTGCTCGACGAAGTCCGTCGCCACCTTGTCCAGCCGCGTCGGCGCGGTGAGGATGGGGTAGTCACGAGAAAGGTCGCGGTAGAGCTTGTCCTCCTTCTCGTCGCTCCACGGATCTTCCGCCGTGGCCGACAGCTTGGCGGCTTCGATGTGCTGCGCGATGCGCTTGCTCACCCTGGGATCGATGATCTTCAGCTTCTCGCCGCGGTTCTCGTAGAACAGGGGCAGCGTCGCGCCGTCGGCCACCGCGCGCTTGAAGTCGTAGATCGACACGTAGTCGCCGAACACCTGGCGGGTCAGCTGCTTCTCGTCATCGTCGATCAGCGGCGTGCCGGTGAAACCCAGGAACTTGGCGCGCGGCAGGCCCTTGCGCATGTTCATCGCCAGCCGGCCATATTGCGTGCGGTGCGCCTCGTCGGAGATGACGATGATGTCGTCCCGTGTGGAATACGGCTCGGCCACCCGCTCGCGGTATTTCTGGATCAGCCCGAACACATAGTGCCGGTTCTGGTCGCGCAGCATCCTGCGCAGCGCGTCGCCGTTCTTGGACTGGTCGGTCTTGCTGTTGGCGCGGCCGGTACTCGTGTAGGTGCCGGCGATCTGGTCGTCCAGTTCGGCGCGGTCGGTCACCACCACGAAGGTGTAGCCGCCCGACAGCTTGCGCCGGATTTTCTCGGTCAGGAACACCATCGAGTACGACTTTCCCGAGCCCTGCGTGTGCCAGAACACGCCGAGTTGGCCCGCGTCGACTTCCGCCTTCACCTTCGGATCGTTCGAGGTCAGCCGGGCGACGACCCGATTGACCCCCAAGTATTGATGGTTGCGCGCCACGATCTTCTGCGTGGTCTCTTCGCCGGCGTCGAACAGCACGAAGTTCTCGACGATGTCCAGCAGGTGTGCACGATCCAGCATGCCGGCCAGCAGCAGCGGCAGCAGCGGCTTCTCGGGCTTGGGTTCGGGGTCGTCCTCGTCGAGCCGCTTCCAGCGGTAGAAATGGTCCCTGGGCGACGTGATCGTGCCGTACTGCGCGTCGTGCCCGTTCGAGATCACCACCAGCGCGTTCCAGTGGAACAGGTGCGCAATGGTGTCCAGGTAGTCGGCGTAGTTCTTCTTGTAGGCGCTGTCGATGTGCACCTCGAAGCGCTTGAGTTCGATGAACACCAGCGGCAGCCCGTTGACGAAGCCGATGATGTCCGGCCGCCGCAGCCACAGGCTGCCGCGCACCCACAGCTCGCGCACGGCGAGGTAGCGGTTGTTGGCAGGGTTATCGAAGTCGATCAGGCGGAGGCGGCGTTCCACCAGCTTGCCCGCGGCGTCTCGCACCTTGACCAGCACGCCGTCGCGCATCAGCCGGTACTTGGCCTGGTTCATCTGCACGAGGTTCTGGGTGGCGTCGTCCTGCAGCACCGCAGCCAGGGCCTGGGCGTATGCCGCCTCGGGCAGGCCGGGGTTCAGCCGCCGCAGCGCGGCCATCACGTCGCGCGACAACACCACCTCGCGGTCCGACTCGCGCCCGAGCAAGCTGCTGGGGCCGAAGCTGCCTTCGTCCTGAGCGAACACCGTTTCCCAGCCCAGTTGCTGGGCCAGGAAGTCGGCGGTGGGCGCCTGGATCAGCGCGTCTTCGGAGTAGTGCTTGCTCGCCATGGATCCTTCCCTGGTTATGGACGGCCAGCGCCGGCGGGTGTCAATAAATCTGTCGGTGTGACAAGGGCTTGCAGGTCTGGCGCCGGCTTATTGACGCCTTTGTTGCCCAGGCGGCCCTGGATTCGGGGCCTTGTCGGTCAATAACGGCGCCCCCGCGCTGGCGTAGCGCGTGCCCTTCAGAACGCCGCGCTTCTGCAGGCCCCCTTCGTTCACCAGCGCTGTCAGCATGGTACGCAAGCGCCGCGGGGGGATCTCGGTGCCGATGCGCGCGTGGATCTCGCCGAACGCCGACCACGGATAGCGCCCCAGGTCTTCCAGCACCAGCGCCCGCAGCCGGTGATCTTCGATGCGCTTGAGCGTGGTCACCGCCGGAAAGGCCAGCGTGCGCAGCAGCTCGGGCTGCACGAAGTAGCGCGTGGCTTGTGTGCGCCCGGCTTGGCCCACCAGGCCCCATTCGCACAGGCGCGCCAGCCAGGGGCGCAGTTGCTCGGCGCCGGCCAGTTCCAGGCGCTGCTCCAGCTCACGGGCGGTCAGCGCCTCGTGTTGCGCCAGCATCCCCAGGACGATGCGCTCGCGCTGCGTCAGAGGGTAGGTTTCGCCGGCCTTGGCGATGAAGGCCAGCACGCGCCGGTCGGGCGCCGTGCGTGCCAGCGTCACGCGCACCCAGTCGGGCCCCTCGGCCACCAGCGGCGCCGGTCGGCCCTGCGACAGCAGCACGTCGTAGATCGCATCGAAGCCGCTGCCTTCACGTTCCATCAGCTTCAGGTCGTGGCACAGCCGGGCCAAGTGCTCGTTACGCCGTACCGAGGCATGCAGCACGTTGCCCGGTGTCACGCCCAGCGGCAAGGGGCCGGGGTTCACCACCTCCAGCCGGTCGGGGTACAGGTTCAGGTAGATGTCGCCGCGCTGGGTGTAGGGCCGGTGCACCAGCGCGTTGATCAGCAGCTCGCGGATCACCCGTTCGTCGAAGGCCGGCACCTGGGTGCGGAACAGCCCATCGGCCACCTCGTAGAACTCGCGGAAGTCGGGTACGTCATGCCACACCGCATCCACCAGTGCCATCGGCGACAGGGTGTGGTCGTCCCAGGCCAGCTTGTTGACCTTCTGGTCCTGCCCGTCGCGCTTGATGAACTGCAGCACCGGTGCCGTGCCCAGCCGGGCGCGGTCGATCTGCCGGCCGATGCACAGCACGCCCAACTGGGTGAGCCACGCGCCCTGGGCCAGCAGGTAGTGGTCCAGCAGCTCGTCGTCAGCCTTCTCCTTCACCGAAGGTTTCACCCGGTCGGAGGCGCGCAAGCCGGCCAGCAGCGTGGCACGCAGGGCTGCATCGGCCTGCGTGCGCGGCACTTGCAGCGTTGTCAGCGTTTCCCAGGGCAGTGCCGAGCGCTCGCTGGCCAGCCGCATCACCTCGTCGCCCAGTACCGGCTTGCTGGCGTCGCCGATGCGCAGGAAGTAGCGCCCATCGGTGGTGGAAGCCACGGCGGTGGAACGGTCCACCACCAGCTCGACGAGTTCGCCGCCGTTGTCGGCCACACGCAGCTGCGGCCGCACCGAAACGTTGACAGTCAGCTCAGCCAGGCGGCGGCGCAGGGTGTCCGGCAGCTCGACCGGGATGCGCTGCCCCGGCGGCGGCAGTGATTCGCCGTCCTCGACGCCGATCAGCAGCCGCCCGCCCAGCCCATTGGCAAAGGCCACGCAGTCCTTCGCCAGTTCAGGCCAGTCGGTTGACTTGCCGGTGACGGTGCGCAGCGACTTGCGGTCGAGGTGCTGGCCTTCGAGGCTCAAGGCATGCCCCCCAGCTCACGCGCCGCTTGGTAGAACGTGGCGGGTGTGGCGGTCTTGGCGAGCGCAAAGCCGCGAATGCCTGCGCTTGCGACGATAGGCAAGGCCGTGGACGCGGGCACCGTGGTCATGGCGTGGTTTCCTCAGAAAGTCGGATCGTGCTCACGTCGAGTTTGCCGGACATTAGTTTGGGGAGGAGCAGGTCGCGGGCGCGGGCAAGACTGGCGTTCTGCCTCTTCAATGTCTCCATCTGCGACAGCATGGGCAGGACGAGCTTGTCGAACGAAACCAAGGTGTCGGTGTCGGGGCAAATCACTTCGGCATCTTCAAAGATCTTCGACGTCACGGCCGGGTACGCCGCACCGGTGGCGTTCCGCTCAAGGTGGCCGACGAACTCATCGGTCGTGGTCGCAAGGTACAGGTAACTGAAGGGCACCTTCGATGCAGACAGCACTGCAAACCCGGTAGAGGCCAGCACGTCGTCTGCGGGCTGCCAGATCAGGGCATAGGAGCGCCGATTCGGACGCACGCAAGACCAGATCACGTCACCGTGAGAGACCCGGCGCCGGGCTCGCCCGGGTGCGGCTGCGAACTGGTACTCAGTCATTTCGCCCACCAAGCCCGGAGTGACCGAGGAAATGTCGATGTAGCGGATCGATTCAGGTTGGTCGTTTGATCCGATGGAGCGCGCATTCACCTCCGCAATCGCTGACAGCGCTTGGGTGTGCCACCCAGCAGGCATGCCACCATTGAGCAGGACCGACTCATGGCCCGGAAAGCGCAGATGCAGGAACCACTCTCGGTACAGGCGGCGGGCGGCGTCTTCGAGTAGCGCAATGCGGCGCTGGTTGGTGGCGATCAGGTCGTCGTAAGAATCCAGGACGGCTGCAATGGTCTTCTGCGACTCCACGTCCGGCACCGAAATGCGAACCTTCTTGATGCGCTCTGGCGCTGTGTGCTTGACCTTCGCTCCCGTTGCCGTCGCACGGATCTGCGCTCGAACGTTGGAAGTGTTGAAGACCCAGTACAAATAGCGCTGATTGAAGAGATCGGGATCGGTCACCTGAACTAAACCCAAGCGCTGGTTGTGCAAGAACTTGCCTTGCGCAGGAATGCGCGCCGCGCTCCCGAGCAAGCCTTCCCCTTGCTCGGTCATGGCAACGATCAGATCGCCTTCGCCCAAAAGGTACTCGGTCGGAAAGTCTGCGTGGTAGTAGCGCTCCTTCCCATCGCGAATGCGAAAGCCACCGGCCTCCAGGAAGTTGCCGGGTGTGAGCACCAAAAACTCACCCGACGGAGCGAAGTGCTCGCCTTTGAAAGCGAATCCATGCTTGACGTGTATGCCGTCGCCAAGCTGTGTCTCTCGCCAACTCATGCAAGCAACCCTTCCACGTTCCGCGCAATCCGCCCCGCCAGATCCGCCGCCCTGTCATTCAACTCCGCCAACTCATCGTGGATCTCGCGCAGCTTCTCGGCGAACTCCTCCTCGTCGTCCTCCACACCGCCCGCCGCCACGCCCACATAGCGCCCCGGCGTCAATGACCAATCGTTGGCGGCGATGTCATCCACCGTCACTGCCTTGCACAGCCCCGGCACGTCGTCGTACACGCCATCCGGAAAGCGGCTGTGCAGCCAGTGGCCCTGGTGGATGAAGTACACGGCCTGCTTCAGCGCGTCGAGTACCTCATCGCGCACCGTGGCGGGCTCGCTCTTCTTCGCATCTGCCGCCAGCAGGGCACGCCGGGCCTCGCGGGCGGCCTTGGCGTCCCATGCCTTGCTGCTTCGGGCGCGCAGGGTCTTCTCGGCTCGGTCCAGCCATTGAAGCGCCTGCTTGTGGCGCGCTTCCAGCGCCTTGGATAGGGCCTTCAGCGGTGCGGCCAGCGGGTCCAGCACCGCCTGCAGCTTGACCTGGCTCGCATGGCTGTCAGGGTCAACGTCGGCAATGGCCGCACGCGCCCGCGCACAGGCCAGCAGTGTGTCGGCGATGGTGTTGGCCACGTCGGTGGCCTCCATCGCGTGCGCCAGATCGGCCCTGAAACTCGCCAGCGCGGCCGGCGCGAGTTGCGCCGCCTCGCCCAGGCCCTCGTTCAGTTCCGCCAGCGTGGCGTTCTCGGCGAAGGCCAGCAGCGTCTTCATCAGTCCGGCCACCGCAGTGGTGTCAGCCTCAATGCGCATGGGCAGCGCCGCCAGCCACTCGTCCACCCGTTGCTGGTAACGGCTCACCAAGGCGACGAATTTCCCGGTTTCGCCGCGGTACAGCCAGGTGATGGCGGTGAGGTTGGCGAGTTGTTCTTCGGTGAACACATGCGAGCGCGCCGACACCACGTGGTAGACGTTGCGTGCGTCGATCATCAGCACCTGGTTCTTCAGGTCGTCGGGCTTGCCCTTGTCGAAGAACCATAGCGTGCAGGGCAAGCTGCGGGTGTAGAAGAACTTGGTGCCGATGGACACCATCACGTCCACGTGGCCAGACCTGACCAGCTGCTCTCGGATGTCGCGGTCCTTGTTGCCCGCGTCGGACGCGCTGGACGCCATCACGAAGCCGGCCCGGCCGGTGTCGTTCAGGTAGCTGTAGAAGTACTGGATCCACAGGCTGTTCGCGTTGGAGATGGCGCCGGTCCTTGCGTTGGTGCCCGGCAGGCCGAAGGGTAGGCGCAAGCCTTCGCCCACCTGGGCCGCCACTCGCTTGGTGTCGACGCCGTCTACGTTGAACGGCGGGTTGGCCATCACGAAATCGCAGCGGCCCACCAGGTGCCCGGCCTGGTCGTAGAAGGTGTTGCCCTGCACGATGTTGGAGGCGTCCAGCCCGTGCACCACCAAGTTCATGCGCGCGAGCTTGGTGTTGGTGTCGCTTTTCTCCTGCCCGTGGAAGGTGACGGAATCGTTGGCGGCGCCGTGGCGCACGTGCGCGATGAAATGGCCGGTCTGCACGAACATGCCGGCCGAGCCGCAGGCGGGGTCGAACACCAGGCCGTGGTCGGGCTCGATGATGTTGACGATGGTGCGCACCAGCGATGGCGGGGTAAAAAACTCGCCGCCCTCCTGCGCGCCGGTCATCGCGAACTTGTTGAGGAAGTACTCGTAGATGCGGCCGAACACATCGCCCGTGGCGGCCCGGATGGCGGGGCGGTCGAAGATTTTCACCAGGCCGGCCAGCAACTCGGGCTCGAAGGCGGTATAGCCGCGCGGCAGCGCACCGGCCAGCACCTCGTAGTCGGCCTCGATGCGGTCCATCGCGGCGTCGATGGTCTCGCCGATCTTCGCGCCCTCGGGCAGGCTGGCGACGCGGTCGAAGCGCGCCTCCTCGGGCAGGTAGATCGCCGCTTTGCCCTGGAAGCCGAGCTTGATCAACTCCTCGCGCTGCTTGGCGGGCACCTTGGCCGAGATGTCGGCCTCGATCTCGGGCAGGAATGCCTTGAAGCGGTTGTCGGCATGGCGCAGGAAGATCAGGCCCAGCACCGGCATCGCGTACTCGGCCGCCGTCAGCTTGGAGTTCGCGCGAAGTTGGTCGGCCGCCTCCCAAAGTTCGTTTTCTAGGTTTTCGACGTTCATGGCTTGCATTGTCGAGGGGTACGCAGCCCGGAGGCGACGATGAATCCCCGCGCCGTCAGGCGCGGACTCGGTGATCAGGCCGAGTCACCGCGCCACCCTGAAGCGACACCGCTGGCGGCATTCCTGATGGCCGAGCGATCGAGGCTGGCTGAGTGTGCGTGCGCGACCTTAACTCGTGCGCTGGCCGCATCCCCGCGCCATCGCGTCGCCATACAGCGCGAGGTAATCGCGCGCCGCGTGGTCCCAGGAGAAGTCTTGTGTCATGGCCGTTCGCATCACGGCGCGCCAAGCCTGCGGTTGTCGGTACAGCGCCAGCAGCCGTTCCACTGTGCGCTCCAGCGCGCCGGGGGTGGCGCCGTCGAACACGAAGCCGGTCGAGCGGCCTTCGCGCAGCGCCTCGCCGCTCGCATCGATCACCGTGTCGGCCAAGCCACCGACCCGGCGCACCGCCGGCAAGCTGCCGTAGCGTAGCCCGTACAGCTGTGTGAGCCCGCACGGCTCGAAGCGCGAAGGCACGAGGATCGCGTCGGCGCCCGCGATCACGCGGTGCGCCAGGGCCTCGTCGTAGGCCAGCCGTGCCGTCAGGCGCCCTGGGTGGGCTTGCGCGGCTTCGCGCACCGCGCGTTCCAGGCCGCTGTCGCCGGTGCCCACGATCACCAGTTGCGCACCGTGCGACACCAGCCAAGGCAGTGCGCCCAGCACCAGGTCGAGCCCCTTCTGAGAAGTGAGCCGGCTCACCACTCCGAGCAGCGGCGCGCCCGCCTCGGGCGCCAGCGCCAGTTCCGCCTGCAGTGCCTGCTTGCACACCGCCTTGCCCTCCAGCCGTGAAGCGTCGTAGCGCGCGGGCAGGGCGGCATCGTGCGCGGGATTCCACACCTCGGCATCCACGCCGTTGAGGATGCCCGACACCACCGGCTGCCGGCTGCGGATCACGCCGTCGAGTCCGAAGCCGAACTCCGGCGTGGCGATCTCGCGCGCGTAGGTGGGGCTCACGGTGGTGATGCGGTCGGCGAACTTGAGTCCGCCCTTCATGAATGAAAGCTGGCCGTGGAACTCCAGTCCGCTGGAGTCCCGAGTGCGCGAAGGCAGCCCCAGCATGTCGAAATCGGACATCGGGAAGAGGCCCTGGTAAGCCAGGTTGTGCACGGTGAACACGAGCGCGGCCGACGTGCCCGGATGCACCTTGGCGTAGGCGCAGGCCAGCCCGGCGTGCCAGTCGTGCGCATGCAGCACGTCGGGCGTCCAGTGTTCATCCAGCTCGCCGGCAGCCAGGTGTGCGCCCGCCCAGCCGAGCAGGGCGAAGCGCTGCAGGTTGTCGGGCCATTCGCCGCCGCGCTCGTCTTGATAAGGGCCGCCGCCACGGCGATAAAGCCAGGGCGCGTCGATCACGTAGGCGGGCACGCCGCTGGTGGGCAGGCGGCCAAGGCGCAGCGTGATGCGCGCGGCACCGAACAAGGGCCCCAGCCGGCACACCTCGTCGGCCGAGGAAAGCGCTTCCATGATGGGCGGGAGACCGGGCAGCAGCAGCCGCACATCGGCCCCCGCGCGCATCAGCGCCGGAGGCAAGGCGCTGGCGACATCGGCCAGGCCGCCGGTCTTGACCAGCGGGAAGACCTCCGCCGCCACGTGCAGCAGCTTCAAGCCGGAGGCCGCCGCGGGCACGCTCAAAGCAGCGCCTCGATCATGTCCCGCGTGACGAGGGTGATGCCGTTGTCGGTGCGGTAGAAGCGCCGTTCGTCGGCGGCCGTGTCCTCGCCGATCACCATGTCGTCGGGGATGACGCAGCCGCGGTCGACGACCGTTCGCGTGAGCCGTGCGCGCCGGCCGACCTGCACGCCGGGCAGCACCACCGACCAGCTGACCTTCGCATGCGAATGCACCCTCACGGAGGAAAAAAGCACCGAGCGGAACACCTCGCCCGAGACGATGCAGCCGCCGGACACCAGCGATTCGATGGCCATGCCGCGCCGGTCGGGCTGGTTGTGCACGAACTTGGCCGGTGGCAGCTGCGGCTGGTACGTCCAGATGGGCCAGCGGGTGTCGTACAGGTCGAGCATGGGGACGGTGGCAGTGAGGTCGATGTTGGCGTCCCAGTAGGCGTCGATGGTGCCCACGTCGCGCCAGTACGGATGGTCGCCGGGATGTGTGAGCACGCAGCTCATGCTGAAGGGGTGCGCCAGCGCCTGGCCTTCCCGCACGAGGTGCGGGACGATGTTCTTGCCGAAGTCGTGGCTGGAGGCCGTGTCGTTCATGTCTCGCTCGAGCTCACTGCGAAGGAACGCGGCGTCGAACACGTAGATGCCCATGCTGGCCAGCGACTGGCGCGGGTTGTCTGGCATGGGCGGCGGATCTCTGGGCTTCTCCACGAAGTCGACGATGCGGCGCTGCGCGTCGATGGCCATCACGCCGAAGCCGGAGGCTTCCTCGCGCGGCACGGCGATGCAGCCCACGGTGCACGGGTAGCCGCGTGCCACGTGGTCGGCCAGCATCAGCGCGTAGTTCATCCTGTAGATGTGGTCGCCGGCCAGCACGATCACGTAATCGGCGCGGTAGCCTTCGATGATGTCCTGGTTCTGCCATACGGCGTCGGCCGTGCCGCGGTACCAGTGTTCCTCGTCCATGCGCTGCTGCGCGGGCAGCAGATCGACGAACTCGTTCATCTCGCTCTTGAGAAAAGCCCAGCCGCGTTGCAAGTGACGCAACAGGCTGTGAGACTTGTACTGTGTGATCACGCCGATGCGGCGGATGCCCGAGTTCAGGCAGTTGGAGAGTGCGAAGTCGACGATGCGGAACTTGCCGCCGAAATACACGGCGGGCTTGGCGCGCCGGTCAGTCAGGTGCTTGAGCCGGCTGCCGCGGCCCCCGGCCAGCACCAGGGCCACAGCGCGCTTCGGGAGGTTCAGATTGCGGGCCAGTTCGGTATGCGGCATGACCTGCTCCTGTGCAGCACTGCACGCGATAGTGCTCGTTGCATGCCCGGTGTGCAAGGTTCGCCGTTGACTCCCCCGGCCACGGCTAAGACACTCTTTGGTCCCTCTGGCAGACGCTGCACGAAGTAGTTTCATGAATCAGCCCGCCGACCTCGGCCTCGACCACGAGCTGCTCACCAACGTGGGCATCTCGCCCGACGAAGCCACCCCGGCCGACCTGATGCGTGCGGTGGCCCAGGCGCCCCGCCAGCAACTGGCCGAACGCTGGGTCGAGACGCAGGCCGCCGATCGCCGGGCGCGCACGCGCCGGGTGTATTACCTGTCAATGGAATTCCTCATTGGCCGCAGCCTGAGCAATGCGCTGGCCGCGCTCGACTTGCGCGAGGACGCGGCTGCCGCGGTGGCCGCTCACGCGCGCAACCTGGAACAGGTGGAGGAAGAGGAGGCCGATGCCGCTTTAGGCAACGGCGGCCTGGGCCGGCTGGCGGCCTGCTTCCTCGATTCGATGGCGACGCTGGGTCTGCCGTCGTTCGGCTATGGCATCCGCTACGAATACGGCATGTTCGCGCAGGACATCGTCCAGGGCCGGCAAGTCGAGCACCCCGATCCCTGGCTGGCCGATGGCACGCCTTGGGAGTTTCCACGCGCGGGGATCAACGTGCCGGTGCGCTTTGGCGGCTGGGTGGAGCAGGTGGGCGACAAGGCCGTGTGGCGGCCCTCGGGCGAGGTCTGTGCGAAGGCTTTCGACATGGTGATTCCCGGCCATGGCACGCGCAAGGTGAGCACGCTTCGGCTGTGGAAGGCGGCAGCGCCGGCGCACATCGACCTGCATGCCTTCAACAGCGGCGACTACGCGCGCGCCGCCGAGGTGAAGAACGAGTTCGAGAACATCTCCTGGGTGCTGTACCCCAACGACAGCACGCCCGCCGGGCGCGAGTTGCGGCTGCGGCAGGAGTACTTCTTCGTCGCCGCCTCGGTGGCAGACATCCTGGAGCGCCATCTCGCCGAGCACGGGAGCTTCGACAACCTCGCCGACAAGGTGGCCATCCACCTCAACGACACGCACCCGGCCATCGGCGTGGCCGAGCTGATGCGCGTGCTGACCGACGAGCACGGCATGCCCTGGGCCGATGCCTGGGCCGAGACGCGACGCGTGTTCTCGTACACCAACCACACGCTCATGCCGGAGGCGCTCGAGACCTGGCCGGTGGCGCTGATCCAGCACGTGCTGCCTCGCCACCTGCAGATCATCCTGCGCATCAACCATGAATTGCTGACCGAGGCAGCGCGGCACCGGCCGGGGGATGACGGCTTCCTGCGCCGCCTGTCGCTGATCGATGAGACTGGCGAGCGGCGGGTGCGCATGGCGCACCTGTGCATCGTGGGCAGCCACAAGGTCAATGGCGTGTCGGCGCTGCACTCGAAGCTGCTGGTCAAGACGGTCTTTGCCGACTTCGCGGCGCTCTGGCCTGAGCGCTTCACCAATGTCACCAACGGCGTGACACCGCGCCGCTGGCTGGCGCAGGCCAATCCGGGCCTCGCCTCGCTGCTCGATCGCACGTTGGGCACCGGCTGGCGGCTCGACCTGGACCGCTTGCAAGGTCTCGGCCAGCATGCCGACGACCCTGCGTTCTGCCTCGCGTTCATGGCCGTGAAACGCGCCAACAAGGAGCGCCTGGCGGCTTACGTGCGGCGCGAACTGGGCATCAACATCGACCCGGCCGGCCTGTTCGACGTGCAGGTCAAGCGCTTCCACGAGTACAAACGTCAGCTGCTCAACCTGCTGCACGTGATCGGCCGCTACCAAGCCATGCTGGCCGAACCGCACGCCGCTTGGGTGCCCCGCACGGTGATCTTCGCGGGCAAGGCGGCCTCGTCGTACCACATGGCCAAGTTGATCATCCACCTCATCCACGACGTGGGTGCCGTGATCAACGCCGACGCGCGGCTGGGCGGGCGGCTGAAGGTGGTGTTCGTGCCGAACTACAGCGTGTCGGTGGCCGAGTTGATCATGCCGGGGGCCGATCTTTCGGAGCAGATCTCCACCGCGGGGACCGAAGCTTCGGGTACGGGCAACATGAAGCTGGCGCTCAACGGCGCGCTCACCATGGGCACCGAAGACGGCGCCAACATCGAGATCCGCGATAGGGTCGGCGCCGACAACATGTTCGTCTTCGGACACAAGGCCGACGAGATCGCCGCGCTGAACCAGCGTGGCTACCAGCCGCTGCGCATCTACGAAAGCCACCCCAAGCTGGCTGCGGTGCTCGATGCCATCTCGGGCGGGCGCTTCAGCCCCGACGAACCGCATCGCTACCGCGCCTTGGTCGACTCCCTGCTATGGGGCGGTGACCACTACAAGCTGCTCGCCGATTACGACGATTACGTGGCGGCCCATGCGCGGGCCGATGCGCTGTACCGCGACCCCATGCAATGGGCGCGCCGCGCGATCGCCAATGTGGCGGGCATGGGATCGTTCTCGTCGGACCGCACGATTCGGGAGTACGCCACCGATATCTGGGGTATGCATGATGTTGCCTCTGGCTGGCGCCGATAGCGGCTTTGGCGTACAGGGCTCGATCTACTTGATTGGATGACTGCAGTACCGCTCTCCCCCGCGCCAAAGTTCGCCTGACCTCGCACGAGGCGCTCCATGATCGAGGCAGCACGCCCTCCAGGAGCCCAAGGCACCGCATGCTCGCGTAGCATCTGCGGCCACCGGGGCTGCGGCAGTTGTGCCACGTGAGAACGACAAACCTCGTCCACATGAAATGGATCGCGCTCGGGCTGCTGGCCGGGGCAGCGGTCCTGTACGTGGTGGCCTCGGCGCTGGAGGCGCGGCATCCGGCATGGGGCTTCGTGGCGGCCTTCAGCGAGGCGGCGATGATCGGTGCCATCGCCGACTGGTTCGCGGTGGTGGCGCTGTTTCGCCATCCGCTGGGCTTGCCGATCCCGCACACAGCCATCATCCCCAGCAACAAGGACCGCATCGGCGAGAACCTTGCCGCGTTCATCTGCGAGCATTTCCTCAGCACGGCGCAGGTGCTGGCCAAGCTGAAGGAGTTCGATGCGGGCGCGCGCACCGCACGCTGGCTGGCCGACGCCCGGCACGCCGAGCAGGTGGCGCAGCACGCGGGTGCCGCGCTGCGCTATGCCCTGGGCGCGCTCGACGATGAGCGCGTGCGGCGCTTCTTCCGCACGACGGTGCTGGCCGAGCTGTCGCGCGCCGACGCGTCCACCTTGGGCTCGCAGGTGCTGGACGTGCTCACGCTCGACCGCCGGCACCACCAGGTGCTCGACGCGGTGTTGCGCAAGCTGGCCGTGTTGCTCGACGACGAGGGGCTGCAGGCGCGAGTGGCCGAGGCCGTGGCAGGCGAAGTGAAGTACCTGCGCTTCATCGGCCTCGACACTGTCGCCGGCCGCTACGCCACGGCCAAGATGGTGTCCGGCGTCATGCGCCTCATCGGCGAAATGGCCGACGACCAGGAGCATCCGCTGCGCTTGCAGTTCGACGAGGTGATGGCGTCCTACGTGCAGCGGCTCAAGGCCGACCCCGCGCTGCGGGAACGGGTGGAGGCAGCCAAGCAGGAACTGCTTTCGAGCCCCACGCTGTCCGGCTACCTGCAGGGGGTGTGGAGCAGCGTGGTGGAGTGGATGCGCGGCGACCTGGACCAGCCCGCGTCCAAGCTGCGCGCCCGGGCCGCGGAGGCGATCCGGCTGCTCGGTGAGCGGCTCGAGGCCGATGCCGGCATGCAGGCGTGGATCAACGAGCAGCTGATGTCGGCCGCGCCGCGCTGGATCGAGCGCTACCGGGAAGATATCCGGGGCTACATCGTGGCCCGGGTTCGCGAGTGGAATGCCGAGGAGATGACGCTCGAGCTGGAGCGCAACATCGGGCGTGACTTGCAATTCATCCGCGTGAACGGCACGGTGGTGGGCGGCTTGGTGGGCCTGGCGATCTACACGGCCACGCAGCTGATGCGCTAAAAACAGGCGGCGCGGCGGTTCTCCACATTCCGTTCGGGCTGAGCCTGTCGAAGCCAGCGTGCACCACGATGCAGACACTTCGACTTGCCTTTAGTCCTGAGCTTGTCGAAGGATCAGTGCGAACGGATCGGAGGGTGTCGTGACTTACGGAAACCTCAATCGTCCCCCACGCAGGCCGGGCTGGGCGCAGCCCGGCCCTGGGGGCGCCTTCAGCGCTGCGTCTTTCTGAAGCTAGGTATGTCGCGCAGCGAGCGGATGGTGGCGCGGTGCGTGTCCGGGCTGCTGCCAAGGCGATCGAGCAGCAGGGCGTTCAGCCCCGCGCCGACGGCGCCGTCGTAATCGAGCAGCGGCGAATCGCCCACCATCAGCACGTCAGCGCCGCCGACGTCGAATCGGTTCATGACGGATTGGAACGCCGCCGCGAGGGGTTTGCTGACGCCTATTTCCTCGCCGATAGCGATGTGGTCCACCGCGTCGCCCAGGCCCGTGGCCTTCAGCTTGCGGCGCTGTCCGTCCGAGGGTCCATTGGTCAGGATCGCGGTCAGGATCCCTTGCGACTGCAACCCCTTCAGCGCGGGCCACACGTCGTCATAAAGCAGCGGGCTGTCGTTCACGCAGTTCATGAACAGCTCGTTCAGATGAGCCACCAGCCCATCGCGGGGCGACAGGCTCAGCCGGTCGAATGGCTCGGCGAATCGCCGCGCGCGGTACTCCGCCCGGCTGATGTGTCCCTGTTCGAACAGCGAAAACAGCGGGCGGTCGACCTCGGTGCATGCACGCAGGTAGGCCACCGGGTCGATACCTTCATGCTTGAGCACTTCTGCCATGCAGCCGTGCGCCACCTGCCGGGTCGATGCGAAGTCGACCAGGGTGTCGTCGAGGTCGAAGATCACGAGTTTCATGTTTCCTTCTTCGTTAAGTCGTCCCATACGGGCCGTATGCCGATGGTGGTGGTTCCGATGCGCGACCACTTGCCTCGGGTGGAGTCGATACGAAGGTGGCGTGCGTCCTTGCTCCACGCGCCGCCCTTGACCACGCGCTCCAGCGGCAGGGCCGCGCCCTCGTCGAACACATCCTCGCACCATTCGCCGAGATTGCCGGCCAGGTCGTAAAGCCCGATGTCCGAGGGCGGGAAACTGCCCACCACGCTGGTGCCGCCGTAATGCTCGTCGTAGTTGGCCAGCAGGTAGCTTGGCGCCGTATCGCCCCATGGGTACACGCGCGCGGCATCGTTGTTCGACGCGAAGCACTCCCACTCGCGGGCGGTAGGCAGCCTGCCGCCCAGATGTCGGCACACGAGCTGCGCCGCCGCCCAGTTGAGACCCCAGACGGGGTGTTCGCGCATCGCGTGGCGGCAGTGCCACAGGCCTTCTTCGCGGTCGAATGCCAGCGGGCAACGGGGGTTGTGCACATTGACGTAGCGATAGGTCGACCCCGCTTCCTCCGGTATCCCCAGCTCTTGCAGCGCTGCCACGGCCACCTCGCAGGTGAGCAGGGTGCGTCCCACGCGGATCGCTCGCCCGTGGCAGTAGGGTCCAGGCATGAAGCGCACCGCTTCGTCGACGTAGCGTTCGAGGAGGTGGTTCAAGCGCGGCCTGCTTGCGCGCTGGAGCCGTTGCGCGGCGGTTGCTGCAAGACGCGCATCACGTCCTCCACCACTTCAAGCTGGCGCGCGGTGAGATGGCCTCGCCATGTGTCCTCGACGTCTTCGACCGAACGGAATGAAGAGAAGAGCCCGCCTCGGCTTTCCTGCTGGCGCGCCGTGATGAAGGCGATCTGGTCCGGGTCGGGCTCCACGCCGAGGAAATCGGCCAGCGTATGGATCGGGCGCAGCGGGTCGTGCATGAGATCGTCCAGTTCCAGGCTAAGGTGGTTGAACAGGCCGAGCGTGCGGCGCGCCAGCTCATAGCGCGCCGCCACGCTCATCGCCGCCGTTTCCGCGGCGCGCACCGCCACCTCGCCGGGCAGGGCGCGGCTGGTGTAGTGCGGAAAGAGGCTCGCAAAAATGGGCGGCACGACATCGGCGTAAAACCAGAACCCGGCCAGCTTGCTGCGCAGGACCGAGGACACGATGGCGCGCGGATCGCGACGCAGAAAGACGATCTTCAGGCTCGGCATGAAAGCCCTGAACCAGCCCAGCTTGCCGAACAGGCAGGTGTCCTTGAAGCCGAAGAGACGGCCGGGGCGCGACTGCATCAGGTATTGCCGCATGTCGAGCAGGTAGTCGCGCACGGCGGGCTCGGCGGCCAGGCTGGGGTGCAGTGTCCCGGGGTCGAAGTCCTCGGCATGCCACAGCTTCAGGTCGTGGTCGCGGAAGAACTGGGTGTGCATGGACAGCGGCTCGTTGAGGCATTCGATGCCGCGGTGCTGCTGAAGTACATCGTTCAGGAAGTTCGACCCCGAGCGATGGTGTGCCATGAGAAAGAATGGCGCACACGTCCCGGCGTGTGCCGTCGATGGTCTTGTGCGTTTATCGCACTCAGGCTCCGTGGGCATTCGGACCTCCGCTGTGCTCTTGTCTTTACGCTAGGCACGGGGCGTTCCGCCGCCACGCGCCTATTGCCAGCACCGTCCGTCACTCGTACGCTTGAGGAACAACGCACCGTCTGCGGACTGTGCGAGGGAGCGTACGATGAGCCCGCCAGAGGCGAATATAGGAACAAACACGCGAAGGCGAGTGCTTCGCACCGCGAGCATCGCCGGCATTGTGCTGGGTGCTGCGCTCGTGCTCGGCTGGGCCACTGGCCGATGGCGGATCGGCACCGAGGCACCGCGCGACCACATCCGTCTCGCACTGTCATCCACGCCGCACGCGGCCTTGCTTCACCTCGCGGCGGCCAAGGGCTTCTTCGCTGAGGAGGGCCTCGATGTGACCGTCGTGCCCGTGAGCCACGGCAAGGCGGCACTGGACCTGCTTTCCGAAGGCAAGGTGGATCTGGCCGCGGCGGCCGAAGTGCCGTTCGTGATCTCAGTGCTGCACGGTGAGCCGGTAAGCATTGCCGCCAGCATGCTTGCCGTGTCGACCGAGATGGCTATCGTGGCCCGTCGCGACCGCGGTATCGCCGCACCGGCCGATCTCATGGGCCGGCGTGTCGGCGTCACGATGGGCACCAGCGGCGAATACTTCCTGTGGGCCTTCATGATCCGGCACAAGCTGGCGCCCGATAGCGTGACCATGGTGAACGTGCCGCCCGGAAAGCTGGCGCAAGAACTCACCAGCGGCGCCGTCGATGCGGCGCCGGTGTGGCAGCCGATCCGACTCGAAGCCGAGTCCGCGCTCGGCGACAAGGGCGTGTCCTTCACCGCGCCGGTGGCCTACACGGTGACGCACGTCGTGGTCGGGCGCGACACCTATCTCAGGTCGCACCCCGCCGCCGTGCGCAAGCTGGTGCGCAGCCTCCTCAAGGCCGAGCGCTTCAACCGTGAACATCCGGATGCCGCCCTTGCGCTGGTCGCCGATCGCCTGGGGATCGATGTCCGGGCGCTGCGGCCCAGTTGGCAGGAGCTCACGTTCCGGGTCAATCTGCTCCAGTCGCACCTCATCACGCTGGAGGAGCAAGCCCGGTGGGCGATCGCACGCGGCCATTCGCAGATCGGGTCGGTTCCCAACTTCCTGTCCCATCTGTATCTCGATGCACTTCTGGCCGAGGAGCCAGACCGCGTCACGGTCGTGCATTGATGCCCCCCATGAAGATCGGAACGAAAGGTCGCATCGCCACCACCACCGCACTCGCCACCGTGGCCCTGCTGGGCGCAATGATCTGGTGGGCCGACGCGGAGGTCGACGACGCGGACAGACAGCGACGGCGAACCATCGAGATCGCCCGCGCGCTCAATGACCTGCGCCTGGTGACCTTCGAATTCATGCTGTACCGCACCGAGCGCGCTCGCATGCAGGAGCGCGAGGCCGCAGGGCGACTCGACGAGTTGCTCGGCGCGCATCCGTTCTCCGATTTGCAGGCGACGGAGATCCTGGCCGACCTGCGCGAGCGCAGTGCAGTGACGCAGAACATCTTCCGCGAGCTGGTGGCCTCGCCTGCGGGCGACGGCGTTCAGCTCGTCTCGCAGGCGGGCAGTGCGCTGCAGCGCTTCGAGGCTCAACTGTCGATGAAGCTGCTCGTGCTGCAGCAGGAGAGCCTGGTCGATGCCTTTCGTTTGGGTGACTTCTCCACCGCGCGCATCAGCGAGGCGCAGCGCCGCGTCGTGATGGTGTTCCTCGTGGGCCTGTTGCTTATCGCCCTCACCACCGCGGGCGCGGCTTGGCTCATGCATCGCGGCGTGCTTCGACCCATCAGCCGCCTGCAGCACGCCACCCGGGAGATCGCGGCCGGCAACTGGAGCTACAAGCTCGATCTGCGCGGCGATGACGAGATCGGCGACATGTCGCGCAATTTCGACGCCATGACCAGCGCGCTGAGGTCGTCATTCGCACAGATCGAGCGAAGCAACCAGGAGCTGGCGGCGCTCAACCGCGAGATCGAGGCGTTCAGCTATTCGGTCTCGCACGATCTGCGCGCGCCCCTTCGCAGCATGGACGGCTTCGCGCTGGCGCTGGTGGAAGACTACGAGGACAAGCTCGACGACGAGGCACGCGACTACCTGCACCGCATCCGCGCTGCCAGCCAGCGCATGGGGCGGCTCATCGATGAACTGCTGGGCCTTTCGCGCGTCACTCGGTCGGAGCTGAACGTTCGCTCGGTGGACCTGAGCGCCATCGCGCGGGAGATCGCCGCGTCGCTGGCGCAGCAGCAACCCGACAGGTCGGTGCGCTGGGAGATCCAGGATGGCCTCACCGTGCAGGCCGACAAGGCGCTCACGCAGATCGCCATGCAGAACCTGCTGGAGAACGCCTGGAAGTTCACCTCGAAGACTTCCGGCCCGGTGATCCGCGTGGGCCGCACCGAGCACAACGGTCGCCCGGCCTGGTTCGCTGCGGACAACGGGGTGGGTTTCGACATGACCTATGCCGACCGCCTGTTCGGCGCCTTCCAGCGGTTGCACCACGAAAGCGAGTTCGCCGGAACGGGCATCGGCCTGGCCATCGTGCATCGCATCATCCGACGGCACGGAGGAAGGATCTGGGCGCAATCGAAGCCGGGGCTCGGCGCCACATTCTTCTTTACGTTCAGGGAGCAAGACGATGAACAACGAAACGAAGGTCATTCTTCTGGTTGAGGACAACCCGGATGACGTGGCCCTCACGCTGCGCGCCTTCAAGCGCAGCCATCTCGCGAACCCGATCTGCGTGGCACGCGATGGGGTGGATGCACTCGATTTCCTCTTCTCCCGCAACGACTACAAGGACCGCGCGTCGCAGCCGGTGCCCACGCTGGTGATCCTGGACCTGAAGCTGCCCCGGCTGGACGGACTGGGCGTGCTCAAGGCCATGCGGGCCGACGAGCGCACGCGTTTCCTGCCGGTGGTCATCCTCACCTCTTCGAAGGAAGAGCAGGACCTCATCTCCGGCTACGCGCTGGGGGCCAACAGCTACGTGCGCAAGCCGGTCGACTTCACCGAGTTCATCGAAGCGGCCAAGGTGCTGGGCATCTACTGGCTGATGATGAACGAGGTTCCCCCGGAGAGGCCGTCTCCATGAGCCATGCGGGTCCGCTGACGCCGGGGCCGCCCGGGCCACCGCCGAGCAGCAAAGCCGTGAAGCTCCTCGTCGTCGAGGATTCCGACGACGACGCCAGGCTCGTGGTGCGGGTGCTGCAGCGTGGCGGCTTCCTGCCGACCTACCGTCGCGTGCAAGACATAGAGGCCTTGCGCGAGGCGTTCCACGAGGAGCGATGGGATGCCGTGTTGTCGGACTTCCGCATGCCCAACTTCAACGGCGTGGAGGCCCTGCGCGCCTTCTTGTCGCTGGACCTGGACATCCCGTTCATCTTTGTGTCCGGGACGATCGGCGAAGAGATCGCCGTCGAAGCCATGAAGGCGGGCGCCAGCGATTACGTGATGAAGCAGAACCTCGCGCGCCTGCCGCCGGTGCTCGAGCGCGAACTTGCGCAGGCCGTGATTCGCTCCGAGCATCGCCAGGCTCAGCTCGAGCTCGAACTCTCGCGTGACCGCTACGTCGACCTCTTCGACTTCGCGCCGGTCGGCTACCTCACGCTCTCGGCTTCGGGCGAGATCGAGCAGTTGAACCTCACGGGGGCCGACATGCTGGGCATGGCCCGCGATGGCCTCGCGAACGCCGACTTTTCGCGCTTCGTGGCGCCCGAAGACCAGGACGGTTGGCGCGAACACTTCGTCCATGTGCTGCACCACGGCGACCGGCAGCGCTTCGAACTCGCCTTGCAGCACCACGGCGGCGGGGGGGTGTACGTGCAGCTCGATTGCCGGCGCGTCACGGCGGCCGATGCGCCGCCGCAGGTGCGCGTGACGCTCACCGACATCAGCGAGCGCAAGGAAGCAGAGGCCGACGTGCGCAAGTACGAGGCGCAAGTGCGCCATGCGCAGAAGATGGATTCCATCGGCACACTGGCCGGCGGCATCGCGCACGACTTCAACAACATCCTCGGCGCCATCGTCGGCAACGCGTCCCTGGCGCTGGAGGAGCTGGGCGAGCAGCATCCGGCCGCCATGCACCTGCATGAGGTGCACAAGGCCAGCGTGCGGGCTCGCACGCTGGTGCGCCAGATCCTCACGTTCAGCCGTCGCGAACCGCAGGAGCTGGTCACGCAGTCGTTGTGGCCGGTGGTTGAGGAGACGCACCATCTGCTGCGAGCCACGCTGCCTGCCGGCGTGGAGCTCGACGTCATGCTTTTCAACGAGGCGCCTCACGTGCATGCCGACGCGACACAAGTGCAGCAGGTATTGATGAACCTGTGCACCAACGCGTGGCACGCGCTGCGCGACGGCACCGGGCGCATCACCATTGGCCTGGAAACGGTCACGCTGGACGCGACTGCTCGCCAGCACCTGGGTGGGCTGTCGGCCAGCCGCTGCGCACACCTGTGGGTCAACGACACCGGCGTGGGCATGGATGCCGCCACGCGCGAGCGCGTGTTCGAGCCCTTCTTCACCACCAAGCCGGTAGGGCAGGGCACGGGCCTGGGCTTGTCGGTGGCGCACGGCATCGTGGTGGCGCACCATGGCGCGATCGCAGTGGAAAGCGAGCTCGGCCGCGGCAGCACGGTGCATCTGTACCTGCCTGCGGTGGAACCGCCGGCGTTGGCCGAATCGGCACCGAGCACAGCGGCCGCCAAGGTGCCCGGGAGGGGCGAGCGCGTGCTCTACGTGGACGACGACGAGACCATGGTCGTGATGGTCGAGCACCTGCTGCAGCGCTCGGGCTACCAGGTCCAGACCTTCCACAACGCGCGGGCGGCGCTGGCGGCGGTGCGGGAACATCCCGAGCTGTTCGATCTGGTGGTCACCGACTTCAACATGCCCGAGTGTTCCGGGCTCGATCTGGCCCGCGAGCTGGCGCGCGTTCGCCCCGGGCTGCCGGTGGTCATCAGCTCAGGCTACATCACGGAGGAGCAGCGCACGCAAGCGCGCGAGGCCGGCGTGCGCGGCCTGCTCGACAAGCAGAACACTTTCGAAGACCTGCCCGGCCTGGCCCGGCAGGTCTTGTCGGAGCCGCTGCCATGAGCCGGCCCGGACGCGTCACGCGGCAGCAGCGCGAAGCAGCCCAAGGGCACCGCGGGGGCCTCGTTTACTTCACCGGCCTGTCGGGCGCCGGCAAGTCCACCATTGCCAACCTCACCGAGAGGGCGCTTCACGAGCGGGGCATCAACGTCTACGTGCTCGATGGCGACGAGCTGCGCAGCGGCATCTGCAAGGACCTGGGTTTTACCGATGCCGATCGCATTGCCAACGTGCGCCGGGTCACCGAGGTTGCACGGCTGATGGTGGATGCCGGGCTGGTGGTCATCACCGCGCTGATCTCGCCGTTCCGGGCCGAGCGCGAAGCGGCACGCGCGCGCTTCGCGCCGGGCGAGTTCGTGGAGGTATTCGTCGATGCGCCGCTCTCGGTGTGCGAGGCGCGCGATCCCAAGGGCCTGTACCGGCGCGCCCGGCGCGGCGAGATCCGAAGCTTCACCGGGTTGGACTCGGCCTACGAGCCGCCGCTCGCGCCCGACGTGCGGATCGATTCGGTTCGCATGCCGGCCCAGGAGGCGGCCGACTATCTCATTGCGCACCTGGCTCAGAAAGGCTTCCTGAGCGGCAGCACCCATGCGACACGAGCCCACACGGCCTCCGGCTCATGGCAGCCGACCCAGGCGGCTACGTAATAGCGTACGAAGACTATCCGCATGGACGCCGGTGAAGACATCCGCCGTGCCGACGTCCGGTGCAGCATCGCCGGAAAGCCGACGCGCGGCGAGATGACCTTCCGTCAGGCCGGGCCGCCAGTCCACCTCGACGGAGCAGCGCTCCGACACGAAAAGCTCCGGCGCCAACAGCCAGCCAATGGGGCAGGTGTCGTGCAGCCGCGGGTTGGGGCGCGAGAAGGCGAGCAGCATGGCCCGCGCCGCATCGCCGCAGCGGTTGCCCAAGCCGGACAAGGCGTCTATCCAGTCCGCCGGCATCGCGGTCTGGCGCGTGACGTCCAGGCCGAACAGCCGCACCTGCGCGCCTGAAGCGAGCACGGTCTGCGCTGCGAGTGCATCGGCGTAAAAATTGAACTCGGCGCTCGCTGTGATATTGCCGTCGCAGAACGCCGCGCCGCCCATCACGAGCACGGCGCGCGCGCGGCGCAGCAGGCCGGGGCGCTTGATCTCGGCCAGCGCCAGATTGGTCAGCGGGCCGATGGCCACCAGCGTCACATGCCCGGTCGGGGCGGCGAGCAGCGTGCGTTCGAGGAAATCGGTGGCCGGCACGTCCGAAGGGCCGCGGGTGAATGGCAGTGCGATACCCGCAAGTCCATCGTCTCCGTGAATCAGGTTGCAGCGCGCCTGCGCATGCGCCAGAGGCCGGCTGCAGCCCGCATGCACGGGCACATCTTGGCGCCCCGCCAGGTCGAGCACGCGGCAGGCGTTGTGGGCCGATTGGTCCACCGGCCGGTTGCCGGCCACACAGGTGACGCCCAGCAGATTTAACTCGGGCGATGCGGCGGCCAGCCACAGCGCCAGCGCATCGTCCACTCCGGGGTCGCAATCGATGACCAGAGGCAGGGTCGGCATGGGTCTCTCTTTCCCGTAAGGGTCGGCGTGTCCACGGTGGTACACGTGGCTACCATGCCTCGATTTCGGCAATCGGGGCATCCCATGAAGATCGCAGTGATGGGGGCAGGGGCGGTGGGCTGCTACTACGGCGGCATGCTCGCGCGTTCCGGGCACGAGGTGGTGCTCATCGGCCGGCCCGCGCACGTCGAGGCCATGCGGCGCGACGGGCTCCTGCTCGACACGCAATCGTTCCGCGAACGCGTGCCGGTGCAGGCATCCACAAGCGCCGAAGGTGTGCGTGGCGCCGGGCTGGTGCTGTTCTGCGTGAAGTCAACCGACACCGCCGCGGCGGCCGCGGAGATGGCGCCATACCTGGCGCCGGATGCGAGCGTGCTCAGCCTGCAGAACGGCGTGGACAACGCCGATCGCCTGCAGGCCGCGCTGCTGGGGCGCGTGGACCACGCGTGGCGGGTTCACCCACCTTCCGTTCGGGCTGAGCTTGTCGAAGCCTCTT
>CBFHAS010000059.1:0-25448 GCA_965653625.1 uncultured Burkholderiaceae bacterium
AGTTCGCACGCCGCTCAGCTTCGCGCCCGGTGCCGCGCCCCGCGCGGCCCAGGCCGGCGGCGCCGCGGTCCGCCTGATGATCGACCCCGAGGGACACGTGGTCCCCGGCTCGCCGAAGACGCTCCGGCACATCGGCGAGGTGCAGATCGCCAGCGCCGTGGAGGCCGCTGCGTTGTCGATGACCTTCGAGTTCGAGGGCGGTGCGCGGCCACTGGGCGCCATCGCGCTTACCGCCGTGTATGCGGCTTGCCCGCGATCATGAGAGAACGCCTGACCCGGCCCGCCCGAAAAGCCGGGCACGCGACAATCCGGCAACCCCGGCCGCGCTTCGGCCACCGATTCGAGACGCCACTTACGGAGACCTGAACCATGACCATCAAAGTCGCCATCAACGGCTATGGCCGCATCGGCCGCAACGTGCTTCGCGCCCTCTACGAGGGTGGCAAGAAGCACGACATCCAGATCGTCGCGATCAACGACCTCGGCAAACCCGAGACGAACGCGCACCTCACCAAATACGACACCGTTCACGGCCGCTTCCCCGGCACCGTGGTCGTCGAGGGCGACTACATGGTCGTCAACGGCGACCGCATCCGCGTGCTGGCCAACCGCAACCCCGCCGAACTGCCCTGGAAGGATCTCGGCGTGGATGTGGTCATGGAATGCACCGGCTTCTTCACGACGAAGGAAAAGGCATCGGCGCACCTGGCCGGTGGCGCCAAGAAGGTGATCATCTCCGCGCCCGGCGGCAAGGATGTGGACGGCACCATCGTGTACGGCGTCAACCACGACACGCTGAAGGCATCGCACACCGTCATCTCCAACGCGTCGTGCACCACCAACTGCCTGGCCCCGCTGGTCAAGCCGCTGCACGCGGCCATCGGCCTGGAGAGTGGCCTGATGACAACCATCCACTCCTACACCAACGACCAGGTGCTCACCGACGTCTATCACGAGGATCTGCGGCGTGCGCGCTCGGCCACGCAGTCGATGATCCCCACCAAGACGGGCGCGGCCGCGGCAGTGGGGCTGGTGATGCCTGAGCTCAACGGCAAGCTTGACGGCTTCGCCATCCGGGTGCCCACGATCAACGTGTCTGTGGTTGATCTGAGCTTCGTCGCGAAGAAGACCACGACGGTCGATGAGGTCAACGCGGTGCTCAAGGCGGCCAGCGAAGGCGAGCTCAAGGGCATCCTGGGCTACAGCACGGAGCCGCTGGTCTCGATCGATTTCAACCACAACCCGCTGTCCAGCGTGTTCGATTCCACGCAGACCCGCGTGTCTTCCGACGGCCGCCTGGTCAAGGTGCTCAGCTGGTACGACAACGAGTGGGGTTTCTCCAACCGCATGCTCGACACCACCGTGGCGCTGATGGGCGCGAAGTGATCCTGGCCCGGGCCATGCGCCCGGGCTCATGCGCCAGCGGGGGCGACGCTCGAAAGAGGTCGCCCCTTTTTTCGTCCCGCGGGCGCCGCAACGCCTCAGGGCGCACACCGGACGTGACTTCCTTCTTCGCGACCCGGGCTGCAACATTCCCTTACCGCAAGTGTGCGTGCGCCCACCCTACACTCCTCGGCCACACCGAGCCGGCGCAGACCGGCGTGCCGCCGTTCTCTCTACCCCTCACATCTGGCATCGAAAGGCCGCTGATGCGCCGCGTCCTGCTCCAACTCGCTGCGATCACTGCCGTGCTGGCTTCCCTCGCGCTGCCAGCGCTCCGGGCCCAGGCCGCACAGGATCCTGCGGCGGCCGGTCCAGGGCCCACCGCGCGCGTGATCGTCAAGTACCGCGACCAGGCGCCGATGATGCGCGCACAGTCCGCCCGCCCGGCCGGGTCGCGCCAGGCGCAGCTCGCCGCCGCGCTGGGCCGGCGCTGGGGCTTGTCGCTGACCGATGGCCACGCCATCGGGGATCGTGCGCAGCTGGTGATCGGCCATGGCATCAGCTCTGCCGAACTGGCCGCGCGGTTGGCCGCCGATAGCGAAGTGGAGTACGCCGAGCCCGACCGGCGCCGGCACATCCGGGCGGTGCCCAACGATCCGCTGTATGCCGACAACCAGGCCAGCGCGACGCCGACCGTTGGCCAGTGGTACCTGCGCCCGCCCACCTCTACGAACGTGTCTGCCGTGAACGCGCAGGCGGCGTGGAGCACCACCCGGGGCACGAGCAGCGTGGTGGTCGCCGTGCTGGACACCGGCGTGCGCTTTGACCATCCCGATCTCATCGGCAAGCTGCTGCCGGGCTACGACTTCGTCAACGACACGAAGACCGCCAACGATGGCGACGGGCGCGATGCCAATCCTTCGGATCCCGGCGACTGGGTCACGACGAGCGAGATCGACACCGATGCTTCGTTCGCCAGCTGCTCGGCCAGCGCCAGCTCGTGGCACGGCACGCAGGTGGCCGGCATCATCGGCGCGGCCAGCCAAAACGCGTTCGGCATGGCGTCAGTTGCCCCCAACGTGATGGTTCTGCCGGTGCGCGTGTTGGGGAAGTGCGGTGGTTTCGACTCCGACATCCTGCAAGGGATGCTGTGGGCGGCGGGCTTGAGCGACAGCCCGGTGTCCAATCCGAACCCAGCCAAAGTGCTGAACCTGAGCCTGGGCGGCGAGGGTGCGTGCACCGCCTCCTACAAGGATGTCATCAAGCGGATCACGGATGCTGGCGTCACGGTGGTGGTGTCGGCGGGCAACGATGCCGGCCTGGCCGTCGATTCGCCGGCCAACTGCGATGGCGCCCTCGCGGTCGCCGGCATGAGGCATGCCGGGACCAAGGCAGGTTTCTCCAGCGTGGGTCCTGAAGTCGCCATCAGCGCACCGGCCGGTAACTGCGTCAACGAGGAAGCAGGAGCCTGCCTGTACCCGCTGCTGACCACCGACAACCTGGGCACGACAACTCCCGGCACTCATGCCTTCAGTGACGGCGTCAGCGCGTCGTTCGGAACCAGCTTCTCGGCGCCGCTGGTGGCCGGCACGGCCGCCCTCATGCTCTCAGTCAATGCGCAGCTCACGCCTGTGCAGATCAAGAGCGCGATCCAGGCCAGTGCCCGCGCTTTCCCAAGCAGTGGTGCCACAAGCGACGTGGCGGTGTGCCACGCACCGAACGGCACCGAGCAGCTCGAGTGCTACTGCACCACCAGCACCTGCGGCGCTGGCATGCTCGACACCGGTGCGGCTGTACAGGCGGTGGCGTCTGCGACGGCGCCGGTTGTGCCGATGAGCGCGTCTACCGCCAATCCCTCACTCGGTGCCCAGGTCGCGCTGGAAGCCTCCGAGGCGGCGGCGAAAGCCGGTCGCTCCATCGTGTCGTACGCCTGGAGCATCGTCTCTGGTGACTCCCTGGCGCAATTCACAAGCGCCACCAACGCGTCCACCGCGAACCTGGAGCCTCAGGGTTCGGGTTGGGTCACGGTCATGCTGACGGTGACAGACAACCTCGGCGAGAGCGCGTCCTCGCGCACGATGCTTGCCGTCAGCGGCTCGCCCACGGCTGCAATTGCACCCTCGCCGGCCAGCGTGGTGGTGGGCACCACGGCCAAGCTGAGTGGTGCATCCTCCAGCGGAGTGGGCGGGCGCGTCATCGCGCAGTACCACTGGTCAGTGATCAGCGGCACCGATGCGGTGAGCTTCATTGGCGACGTGACCAATGCCTCCGTCACGCTTCACGGCCGGGCCCAGGGCGAAGCGGTGGTCGCGCTCACGGTCACCGACGACGCAGGGCTCAGCACCACCACCAATGTCAATGTCAGCGTCACGCCGGCACCGCCCTCTTCCGGCGGCGGCGCGCTGGGCTGGGGTTGGTTGGCGGCACTCGCAGTCGGTGTGGCGGCCACGCGGCGCGCGGTGGGGCGCTGCGCCGGTTGATCTGGCCCACGCCGACTGTGCCGCGCGGGCGGCCGGTCAGGGCGTCGGACGGCCGCAGGGCAGGAACCCCTTGCCGAGGGCATCGAGGTGCAATCCCGCGACCTTGACGGCCAGTTCCTGATCGGCGCTCTGTACGCGGAGCATGTACACGAGCGTGCCGTCGCGTTCGCTGGTGACCCTTGACCACGTACCCGCGGGCAACGTGGCGACCAGCGACGCTTCCGCCGGGCCCAGCGAGCGGGCATCGAAGGGGCCCGCCTCCAGGCAGGACCGTCGGGCCTGTGCTGCCGTGGTCTCCACAGCAAGCACCTCCGCCGCCAGCGCTTCCGGCGTGACGACGCGGACGGCTTCCGGCCTCACCTGCTGCGCCAAGCGCTGGGGTTCCCGGTCGCCCGTGGCTCGCAGCCCGACGAGGGGTTCGAGCCAGCCTTGCGTCCAGGCCAGGAACAACGCGTTGGCCAGCACGAGCCCGGCAAGCAGAACGCGCGCGGTCATGTTGCCGGCGACTCAGGCTGCAGGCGCACGCTGACTTCGCCGCTGTTCACCTCGTGCACCTGGCCGTCCGGCGTCCGCAGGAGCAGTTCACCGCCGTCCGACACGCCTTCGGCACGGCCTTCGGGGATGTCGGGCAGGGTCGTGCGCACCAGCCGGCCGCGCAGCAGGTCGCGCCGCGCGAAATCCGCCGCGAAGGCGGCGAAGCCGTGGCGTTCGAAGCGCTGCACGGCGTCGACGAGCGGCATGGCCACCCGCGCCAGCACACCGGGCGCACTGGCGTGAGGGTCGATCTCCTGAATGCAGGCATAGCCGCCCGCGGCCTCGCCGCCCGCCACCGGCAGCACGTTCATGCCGATGCCGATGACGGCCAGGCGCCGCGCCCCGGCGGGCACGGTCTCGATGAGGATGCCGCCCAGCTTGCGCCCGGCGCCCGCTGCGTCGAGCAGCCAGAGGTCGTTGGGCCACTTGACGCCGATACGCTGCGGCGAGGCCGGCACGGCCTGCGCCCATGGATCGAGCGCATCCGCCAGCGCCACGCCGATGGCCAGCGATAGGCCCGACCAATCACGCGGCGCCAGCGCCAGCGCGAGGGAAAACGTGAGTGAGGCGCCCGGCGCGGCCTGCCACACGCGGCCATGGCGGCCGCGCCCATGCGTCTGGTGCTCGGCCACGAGCAGGCATGGCTGCAGGTCGGCTGCCCGCCGGCCGAAGGCCGCGCTCTCCACGCTCTGGCGCACCTGTACCTGCTCCCCGGTGTCGGGAAGCGGCGGGGCGACACGCGCGCGCTCCAGCAGGGCGGTGTTGGTCGAGCCGATGCGGGCCACGACCTCCACGCTCAAGCCGGGCAACAGAGGGGACAACTGCTCCCAGAGCGCCTCGGCGCCCCAGTGCAGCGGGTGCTCGATTCCGTTCACCGCTTGGGCGCCAGCATGGTGCCGCGGCAGCGCCGCGCGCCGCAACGGCACGCGTACTGCTTTTTCAAAGTCGGCGTGTAGCGTTCGTCGATCACCAGGCCGTAGTCGTAGAAGAGTTCCTCGCCGGCCTTCAGGGAGCGCAGCGCCTTGATGAACACGCGGCCATCGGTCTCGTCGGCCTCGCAGTTGGGCTGGCAGGCATGATTGATCCAGCGCGCCGCGTTGCCGCCGTACTTGGCGTCGATGACGTGGCGGTCGTCGATGTGGAAGTAGAAGGTGTGGTGCGGATCCGTCGGGTCATGCGGATGGCGGCGCAGCGCTTCCTTCCATGTGATCACCTCGCCCTTGTACTCGATGATCACCTCGCCCCGGGCAATTGCCTGCACCGCGAACACGCCCTTGCCGTGCACGCCCGAGCGCCGCACCTGGATGCGCCGCCCGGAAGCCACGGGGCCGGTGGCGGGGCGGGAAGGCTTGGCGGCGCTGGCTTGCGTCATCGACGTGTTTGGGTACATTGAATTCATGGGTGCGCGCGCGTAGGCGTGCGCGCGAGAAGCCCGGATTGTATTGATGCACCGCGCAAAGCCTAGCGGCTACGCGAGAACCCCACATCCCATGAGCAAGAGCCTGGTCATCGCCGAGAAGCCGTCTGTCGCGCAGGACATCGTGCGCGCCCTGACACCTGTCGCTGGCAAGTTCGAGAAACATCCCGAGTACTTCGAGAGCGATCGATACATCATCACCTCCGCAGTGGGCCACTTGGTGGAAATCAAGGCACCCGAGGAGTTCGATGTGAAGCGCGGCAAGTGGAGCTTCGCGCACCTCCCCGTCATTCCGCCGCACTTTGACCTCGCGCCCATCGACAAGGCCAAGACGCGGCTGAACGCCGTGGTGAAGCTGGTCAAGCGCAAGGACGTCACTGAACTCATCAACGCCTGCGACGCGGGCCGCGAGGGAGAGCTGATCTTCCGCCTCATCGTGCAGTACGCCGGCGACATCAAGGGCCCGGCCAGAACGATAAAGCGCCTATGGCTGCAGAGCATGACGCCGCAGGCCATCCGCGACGGCTTCGAGAAGCTGCGCAGCAACGAGGAACTGCTCGGCCTGTCGGATGCCGCGCGCAGCCGCAGCGAGGCCGATTGGCTGGTGGGTATCAACGGCACGCGGGCCATGACGGCCTTCAACTCGCGCGACGGCGGGTTTTTTCTCACCACCGTGGGCCGGGTGCAGACGCCCACGCTGTCCATCGTGGTGGAACGCGAGGAGAAGATCCGCAAGCACGTGCCGCGCGACTACTGGGAGGTGCGCGCCACCTTCGCCGCTGCAGCGGGCATCTACGAGGGCAAGTGGTTCGAGCCGAAGTTCAAGAAGGACGAGACCGACGCTGAGAAGCGCGCTGACCGCCTTTGGAACGAGAGCGATGCGCAGGCCATTGCTCAAGCGGTGCGCGGGCAGACGGGCACGGTCAACGAGGAGGCCAAGCCCAGCAACCAGTCCAGCCCGTTGCTGTATGACCTGACCAGCCTGCAGCGCGAAGCGAACTCGCGCTTCGGTTTCTCGGCCAAGACCACGCTGTCCATTGCGCAGGCGCTGTACGAGAAGCACAAGGTGCTCACCTATCCGCGGACGGACTCTCGCGCGCTGCCTGAGGACTACCTCGCGGTCGTGAAGAACACGGTGAAGATGATCTCGGAGGAAGACTTGCCGGGGCCTCTTCGCGCATTGGCCCCGCACGCGAAGAAGGCGCTGAAAGAGGGCTACATCAAGCCCGCCAAGCGGGTGTTCGACAACGCGAAGGTGTCGGACCACTTCGCCATCATCCCGACGCTGCAGGCGCCCAAGTCGCTGACCGAGGTGGAGGCGAAGCTTTACGACATGGTCGTCAAGCGCTTCCTCGCGGTGTTTTTCCCTCCCGCCGAGTACCTGGTGACCACGCGCATCACGCAGGTGGCCGGGCATTCGTTCCAGACCAACGGCAAGGTGCTCGTCAACCCCGGCTGGCTGGCCGTGTACGGCAAGGAAGCCCAGGACGAGGACGCCACGCTGGTGGCCGTGCAGCCGAACGAGCGCGTGCGTACCGAGGAGGCCGTGGTCAGCGCCTTGCGCACCAAGCCGCCGCCTCGCTACACCGAGGCCACGCTGCTGTCGGCGATGGAAGGCGCGGGCAAGCTGATCGACGACGACGAGCTGCGCGAGGCCATGCAGGAAAAGGGCCTGGGCACACCGGCCACGCGTGCGGCCATCATTGAAGGGCTGATCCTCGAGAAGTACATGGTGCGCGAAGGCCGCGAGCTGATCCCCACCGCCAAGGCATTCCAGCTCATGACGCTTCTGCGCGGGCTGGACATCCAGGACCTCACCAAGCCCGAGCTCACCGGCAACTGGGAATACCAGCTGGCGCAGATGGAGCGCGGCGGGCTCAAGCGCGAGGCATTCATGGCCGAGATCGCGAAGATGGCCGAGCGCATCGTGAAGAAGGCCAAGGAGTACGACCGCGACACGATCCCGGGCGACTACGCCACGCTCGTCACCCCCTGCCCCAACTGTGGCGGCGTGGTGAAGGAGAACTACCGCCGCTTCGCCTGCGAGAAGTGCGAGTTCTCGATCAGCAAGATCCCGGGCGGACGCGCTTTCGAAACTACCGAGGTCGAGGCCTTCCTGCGCGAGCGACGCATTGGCCCGCTGGAGGGTTTTCGCTCCAAGGCGGGCTGGCCCTTCACCGCCGAGCTGCGGCTCGTGCACGACGAGGAAATCCGCAACTGGAAGCTGGAGTTCGACTTCGGCGAGGACGCACGCAAGGAAGGCGAATCGGGCGAGCCGGTCGATTTCTCCGGGCAGGAAAGCCTGGGCGCCTGCCCCAAGTGCAAGGGGCACGTGTACGAGCACGGCGCGTCGTACGTGTGCGAGCGCTCGGTCGGCGCGCACGTCACCTGCGATTTCAAGACCGGGAAGATCATCCTGCAGCAGCCCGTGGGCCGCGAGCAGATGAACAAGCTTCTCGCCGAGGGCCGCACCGACCTGCTGGAAAACTTCGTGTCCAACAAGACACGTCGCAAGTTCAAGGCGCGCCTCGCCTACGACACCAAGGAAGGCAAGGTGAGCTTCGAGTTCGAGCCGCGCGCGGCGAAGGCACCCGCGAAGAAGGCGGCTGCCCGCAAGGCGGCCTGAAGAACCGCGAACTACAGCCGCCGGTGCTCCAGCGCCGGCAGCTGCGCGCGCACGGAGGCGATGCGCTCGTGGTCCATCTCGGCCGTCACGACGCCTTCGCCCTCGGCCAGCTCCGCAAGCACCTCGCCCCATGGATCCACGATCATGCTCTGGCCCCAGGTGCGCCGCCCCGTCTCGTGCAAGCCTGCCTGTGCGGCGGCCATGACGTAGCACTGGTTCTCAACCGCGCGGGCCCGCAGTAGGAGCTCCCAGTGGGCGCGGCCGGTGGTCACGGTGAAAGCCGCCGGCACCGCGATGAGGTCGCACGGCCGCTCGCCGGGCGCGAAGCTGAGCGCGCGGTAGAGCTCGGGGAAGCGAAGGTCGTAGCACACGCTCAGCGCCACGCGCCAGCCTTCGGCATCGAAGGCCACCGGCGCATTGCCCGCGCGCAGCACGCGGCCTTCGTCATAGTGCTCGCGGCCGTTGTCGTACCGGAAGAGGTGCATCTTGTCGTAGCGCGCGGCCATCCGCCCGTCTGGCGCCCACACGCAGCTCGCATTGAGCACGAGCGGCGCATCGGGGATGCGGATGGGCAATGTTCCCCCGATGATCCACACGCCGTGTGCGCGGGCCATGCCGGCCAGCGCCGACTGGATCGGCCCCTCGTCCGGAGCCTCCGCGATGGCGAGCTTGTCGCGGTCGTCCGCGCCCATGAAACAGAAGTACTCGGGCAGCGACACCAGCCGGGCTCCCTGCCCGGCAGCCTGCGCCACGAGGCGCCGCGCCGTGTCGAGGTTGAGCTCGACGCTGGGCGTGGACACCATCTGCAGCGCGGCGATCGTGAAGCGATTCATCTCATCTCCGGGCAGTGTCGCTGGCCTGGGCGGCTTCTTCGCGGTGGAACAGTACGTCGGCGAGCTTGCGCTGTACGCGCTCCACCTTTGGGTCGTCCCACGAGCCGGTGATCAGGAACTCCCGCGTGCCGGCTTGGGTGAGTGGCTTGCGCAGGAACATCTGCGCCAGGAAGGTGCCCAGACCTATCGCGGGGTTGATGGCCGCATAGGCCAGCGAGGCGGTGCCGGCGTTGATCTCAGGCACCACCACCACGCGCATCTCCTGTGTTTCCTGGCGCAGGTCGGCGCTGCCCTCCATGAGCACGGCGGCCTGTACGCCGCGCATGCGCAGGTTGTTGGTGTGGGCCACACCGTGGCGGATGCTCACGTCGCCGGTGATGTTGTCGAAGGGAAAGCCTTCCTGAAAGACGTCGCGGAAGTCCAGTGCCAAGCGCCGGGGCAGCGACTGCAGGCTCAGCACGCTGAGCAGCCGAGCCGCGCCGGGCTCGGCTTTCAGGAACTGACCGGCATCAATGGATACGTTCACCTGGCCCGCGAGGCTGGGGTAATCCAGTGCAAGGGGCGAGCCCAGCCAGGACACATCGCCCGACAACTGCCCCTTGCCGCCACGGATGGCGCGTTGCGTGCCCAGCCGTTCCAGCAGCGCGCCGCTGTCGGCGAGGTCCAGCTCGAAGTTGAGCCGCGCACGCCGAGGGCTGCCCGGTGTGGCCGCCGATGGCGCCCACAGGCCGTTGGCCGTGAGCCGGGCCTCGGGCAGGGTGATGGCGAGGCGGTTCAGCTTCCATTCGCGCACGGCCTCGGCGCCGTCCTGCAGGCGGTTGACCGCCTCGATCTCCACCCGGCCCAGGCGTTTGCCGCGCAGCTCGAAATCGTCGACCACCACATCGAGTGCCGGCAGGGATGCCGCAGCCGGCGGGTCGAGCAGGCTTTCGACGCTCTCGGCATCGGACTTGGGCAGCGCCAGCCGTGCAAGCCGCGCATACACGCGGCCCGAACCCGCCGTGCCCGGGGCGCGGTATTCAAGATAGCCGCTCAGCTGATCGGCATCGACATTGGCGCGCCAGGCGCCATCGTCTTGTGTGAGGCCGGCCACCACCTTGTCGAGCCGGCGCGATCCCGAGACCAGCTCGCGCGCCCGCAGGGCGATCGTGCGTGGGGCGTAGTTGCCGCCGGGCTCATCGCCCGCAGCTGTGCCGTTGCCCGTGGGGGTGCCATTGCCGCGGAGTTGCCGGGCCACTGCACCCCATGCGTCCACGTCCAGCCGCCCCATCTGGATGCGGGCTGCCACGCCGGCCGCCGGCGCTGGCGGCGTGTCCAGCACGCCGATGCCGCCTTGAAGCACCCGGGGCGCCGGGCCGGACAGGTCGCGCAGGTATTGGGCCGTCACGACGCTCCCGAGTTCCAGTTGAAGCGTGTCGCGCGGCGCTTGGCCGGGTGCGAGCGATTCCGGCACCAGCGTGACCGCGTAGCGCGTCGGCAGTGCTTGATCGGCCGACTTGCGCAGCGGCGGCGGCAGCTCGGATGCCAGGCCCACGAGGTTGCTCGACAGCTGCACCTCGGTGTGGCCCCGCACTACGCCGAGCGCCAGTCGATACGCCGCCTGCCCGCTGAGTGATCCGCCCAGCCGGGCGAGCGGTCCCAGCTCGGGTGCCTTGCGAAGGCCGTCAGCCGTCGCGGTGCCCTGGCCCGTGAAGCGCACGCTGCCATCGGATTGGGTGCCCCCGTCGAGCCGCAGCTCGCCGCCCAGCACACGGGCCTGGCCGTTTGCAACGCTGAACCCCTCATGGGTGAAGTCGACACGGGCGCGCGCCGCCGACAGCAGCGGGGTCTCGGGCGTGAGCCTCAAGTCATTGCCGTTCAGTGTGACGCTGCCCTTGACGGAGGACGCCCGCTCGCCGCCCAGCGGGATGGCGAGCGTAAGCCGCAGGTCGGCAGGGCCCGTGGCGCCTGACCGGGCCAGCGCGCCGCCCATGCGCTCGCCCACCGGCGAAGCGTTCACATAGCTAAGCATGTCGGCGAGCGGCCCGCGCGCCTGCCCCTCTATGTCGAGCACCGGCCGGTCGCCGAGCTGGCGGATGCCCCCGTTCACGCGCGACAGCTCCACGCCGTACACCTGCGCCTGGGCATTGCGGATTTCCATGCTTGCGCGCTCGAACACCAGCTCGCCCCGCACGCGTGTGAATGCCGGCCAGGACGAAAGCACCGCCGGCGCGGCACCGCTGGCCGGTACGCCGGGCGCGTAGGACAGCTCGACGTCCTCCACCTTTCCGGCGATGCGGAACTCGCCGTCCTTGGGCTGGCGAAGGCGATGGAAGGGGAAGTCGTGCAGATCGCCCTTCACGCGAAACGTGACGTCGTTCAGCCGGCCGCCGCGCACGGCGCGCGCCACGTAATCGCGTGTGCCTTGCGGAATGCCCAGCGGCAGGTAGCGCGCGACCTGCGTGGCCGCGCCTCGGGAGAGCTTGCCGGCGAGATCGAGCTGGCCGGGATAGCGGCGCTCGGGCGCCCCGCTGGACCAGGTCCCGCTGAACTCGCCTTGCACATCAGCATTGGCCAAGCTGGCGTCCTTGAGCGTGACCGACACGCGCGGGGGCGCGGGCGCCTTGGCTGGCTCGATGCGCCACTGCAGCGTGGCACCCAGTCCATCCACCGCCACCCTGGCCTCCTCGAACACGCCAGGCAATTCGATCGCGCCGTCGGCGATCTGGAGCCGGGCATCGCCGCCGCGCTCGTTCGCGCTGAAGGCCAGCGCCGCGTTGTGGAGCCCCGGCCGCCCGATCGCATGCGGAAGATCAGATGCCTTGGCGGCCAGGGACAGCCCGGACAGCACGCCCCGGACCTGGTAGCGGGACGGCGCGTCCAGCGGGCCCTGCCAGCCGGCCGTGAAATCGGTGACCATGCCCTTGGGATCCAGGCCGGCCAGCAGCCGCCCGACCGCATCGCCAAGCGGCACGCGAGATGCGATCTGAGCCATCAAGCCGAGATCCAGCCGCTGCGCGCTGAACTCGCCGCCATGGAACGGCCGGCCCTCACGCTCACGCCAGGCGAGATGCAAGTCGCCGCGCGGCCAGCGCAGGCCGTCAGTGGTGACGAAACCGAATTGGCGCGCGCCCAGCTGCCAGCCCTGATCGGTGTGCTGGGCGGTGAGTCGGCCTTCAATCTGGGCCAGCGCCAGTGGTTCTACTTTGGGGGCCAGGCGCAGCCTCACTTCACGCAGCGCCACGTCCACGGTGGCGGCGTGCGGTCGGCCGTCGCGCAGGTCAACCCAGGCGCGCAGGGCGCCGTCGCCCTCGCTCAGCTCGAAGGGCAGATCCATGTGACGGCGCAGCTCTCGCACGTCGGCGCGCGGCAGATCGGCGTGCAGCGTGCCGCTCCAACGCTGCCAGTCGCCTGCCTGGCGCAGCAGCGAATGGGTGAAGCGCCCTTGCAGCGTGAAGCGCTCGCCCCATTCGGCGGGCGGCGTGGCATCGAGCCGCAGCGCGTGTCGCCGCAGCCCGTTGTGCACCACCAGCTGCACGTCGGTCAGCGCGAGCGTGGGTGAGCCGCGTTGCTCGTCGGTCCAGCTCAGCGCGCCGCCGCGGATCACGAACTCGGGCTGCTTGAAGAACCAGTTGGCCAAGCTGCGCTCGCCGCGGCCCGGGCCGCTCATGTCCATGCCCGCCACGAAGAGGCGCCCCGAGGCATCGCGCCGCACGTCGAGTTGCGCGCCGTCCACGAGCAACTGCTGGAAGCGAAGTTCGAAACCCAGCAGCGAGCGCAGCGACAGCACGGCGACCACGCGCGGCAGCGTGAGCGCGGGGCGCCTGCTTGCATCGTGCAACACCACGCCGCGCATCTCCAGCGCGGGCAGCCAGCCGCCCGCCCGCGTGCCAATGTGCTCAATCTGCACGGGCACGCCCAGGGCCAGGCCTGCGCGCGTGGCGATCTGGGGACGCCACTCGTCGATGTGCGGCAGAATTCCCCAGTGCAGTGTCAGCCAGGCGACAAGCAATAAGCTCCACGCCGCAATGACAAGCCCCGCCAACATCCGCGCTGTCCAGCGCAAGCGCGCCGACCACCGTGCGCGCGTTGATGGCGGCGTCGGCGAAGCAGGGACAGGCGCAACGATGGACATGAACGAGTTGGGGAGCCGTGAAGCGGCAACACAGTGTGCGGCGCGAAGCCGCAGAGCATTGTTGTGGTTCTTCGGGGGATTCGTTTCCCCTCCAGTCCCCGGCGCGGCGGCAATCTAGCACAGACCTGCGCGCGCACCATGGGTTCCCTTCCTGAGTTTCCGCTGCCCGACGAGTCGGAGCTGGCGCCGGCGCTCGTGAGTGCCGATCACAGCCGTTTCGTGCAGCGCGTACGCCGCCGGTATGCGCAGGAGCTGCCGTTGCTGCCGCCCGACCTGCCGCGCCGTGACGACATGCTCGCGCTGGTCGCACGGTTGCAATCCGCGGGCCGTCCGCTGGCATCGGCCCTGCGCGTGGCGCGGCACCTCGTGATCGAACGTCTCGCCGTGCTCGACATCGAAGCCGGCGCCGCCATGACGGACGTCACGCTCGCGATGACCGAGCTCGCCGAGGCCACCCTCGACCTGGCCCTCGCGCACGCGCGCCAGGAGCTCGACACACGCTTCGGCGAACCGCTGAACGAGGCCGGGCAGCGTATCGACTTCTGGGTCGTCGGCATGGGCAAGCTCGGCGCACGCGAACTCAATGTGTCATCCGACATCGATCTCGTGTACGTGTACGAGGAAGACGGCCAGACGGCCGGCGCGCAGCGCATCACGGCGCACGAATACTTTTCGCATCTTGCACGGGCCCTGTACGCGCTGATCGGCGACACCACCGACGACGGTTTCGTGTTCCGCGTGGACCTCGCGCTGCGCCCCAACGGCAATTCGGGCCCGTCCGTCGTGAGCCTGGCCATGCTGGAGGAGTACTTTCAGGTCCAGGGCCGCGAATGGGAGCGTTTCGCGTGGCTCAAGAGCCGCGTCGTTGCCCCTCTGGAGAGCGTGCGCAACGGCCGCGCTCTTGCGCTGCGCTCGATCGTGACAGCGTTCGTGTACCGCCGCTACCTGGACTACGGCGTGTTCGAGGGCCTGCGCCAGCTGCACCGCAAGGTGCGAGACGAAGCCCAGAGGCGCGCGGCGGGCCGCCCCGAACGCGCCAATGACGTGAAGCTCTCGCGCGGCGGCATCCGCGAGATCGAGTTCATCGTGCAGCTCTTGCTCGTGGTGCGCGGCGGTCAGTTCCCAGAGATTCGCACCCGCTCCACGCTCAAGGCGCTCGAGAAGCTCGCCGCCGGCGGCCTGATGAAGCCTGAGAGCGCACGGCGCCTGGCCGACGCCTACACCTTCCTGCGCCGCATCGAGCATCGCATCCAGTTCCTCGACGATCAGCAGACTCACCTGCTGCCCACCGCTGATGGCGACCTCGGCTGGATCGCGCGCAGCATGGGGTTCTGCTGCAGTGCCGATGCCGGCGAGCTGCTCGATCGCCTGTGCGAAACGCGCGAGATGGTGGCCACCGAGTTCGATGCGCTGCTGCACGATGGGCGCGCACCCGCGGCCGGCCGCGGGTGCCGCAGCTGCGGGTCCGTGCCGCTGCCGGTGGACAGCGAGGAGTTCGCCGAGCTGTTGCCCGCACCACTGGCCGAGCGTGTGCGGCAGTGGAGTCAGCGCCCGCGCATCGCGGCGCTGCGAGACGAGACCAAGCTGCGCCTGGCCAAGCTCATTACCCGTGCGGCGCACGCCGTGCAGATGGGCGGTTGCACGCTCGACGCCGCCGTGCGTTTCGTCGACTGGCTGGAGCCGCTGCTGCGCCGAGAGAGCTACCTCGCGCTGCTGGTGGAGCGGCCTGAGGTGGAAAGCCGGCTGCTGCGCCTGCTCGGCCTGGCCCGCTGGCCCATGCGCTACCTCATGCTGCATCCGGGTGTCATTGATGAGCTGGCTGATGAGCGCCTCTTGCACAGCCGTTTCGAGCGCAACGAGACCATCGCCGACCTGGAGGCTCGCCACACCGCCTGGCAGCGCTCCGGGCAGGCCGACGAGGAGTCATTGCTCGACACCCTGCGCCGCGCGCACCATGCTGAAGTGTTCCGCACGCTGGTGCGCGACGTGGAAGGCCACATCACTGTCGAGCAGGTGGCCGATGACCTGTCCGCCCTGGCTGACGCCATCCTCGAATGCACCATTCGCTGGTCGTGGCAGCACCTGAAGCAGCGGCACCGCGAGGCGCCGCGTCTGGCCGTCATCGCTTATGGCAAGCTGGGCGGCAAGGAGTTGGGCTACGGCAGCGACCTCGATCTCGTGTTCCTGTACGACGACGATGACGAACGCGCTCCCGAGGTCTATGGTGCCTTCGTGCGCAAGCTCATCAATTGGCTCACGTTGCGCACGGCCGCCGGGGAGCTCTTCGACATCGATACGGCGTTGCGGCCCAACGGCAGTGCGGGGTTGCTGGTGGCTTCGATGGCGAGCTACGAGCGCTACCAGACCGGGCGCGGAAGCAACACCGCGTGGACTTGGGAGCACCAGGCCCTCACGCGAGCGCGCTTTTGCGCCGGCCATGACGAACTGGGCCCGCGCTTCGAGTCCGTGCGCCGAACCGTTCTGGCGGCTGCGCGCGACGCCAATGCTCTGCGCGCGGAAGTGCAGTCCATGCGCGACAAGGTGCGCGCAGCCCACGCGGTAAAGGACCGCCTGTTCGATGTGAAGCACAGTCCTGGCGGCATGATGGACGTGGAGTTCGTCGTCCAGTATCTGGTGCTTGCACACAGCGCGGCACATGCGCAGCTCCTCGACAACGTCGGCAACATCGCCTTGCTTCAGCGCGCCGAGGCCGCCGGGCTGCTGCCCGAAGGCTGCGGCGTGGCCGCGGCCGACGCCTACCGCGAGCTTCGGCGCGCCCAGCACCGCGCGCGTCTGGACGAGCAGCCCACCCAGTTCCCTCCCGAGTTGCTCGCCGCTTCGTGCAACGCGGTGGTGAGGCTCTGGCAGGCGGTGTTTGGCTGAGCGCGGCGTCGCTGCCGCCGGCCGTGGCTGGGCCGCACTGGCGCTGGCGGCCTGTGCCGGCGCACTGCTTGGCTGGACGCAGCCGCGCGAGGCTCTGGAGTGGCAGCCTGCGCTCGCGGCGATGCAGCCCTGGCGTACCCTTACCGCGGCATTCGTTCACTACAGCGCGCTGCACCTCGCGGCCAATCTCGTTGGCGGCGCGCTGATTGCCGTGCTCGGGTTGGCTGCGGGCATGCCGTGGGGAGGCGCCCTCGCCTGGCTTGCTGCTTGGCCCATGACGCATGCCGCGCTGCTGCTGCAGCCCTCGCTTCGCCACTACGGCGGCCTGTCCGGCGTGTGGCATGCCGGCGTGGCGGTAGTCTCGGTGCACCTGCTGTGGCGCGGGCCGCCGCGGGCGCGCTGGGTGGGCGCAGGCCTGCTGGCGGGGCTGTTCGCCAAGGTGCTGATCGAAGCGCCTTGGGCCGGCCCGCTTCGCCATCCGCCGGGTTGGGACATCGCCATCGCGCCGCTTGCCCATGCGAGCGGCGCTGCGGCGGGGCTGGTCTGCGCGCTTGTCGCTGAAACGCTGTCGAGGCGCAGCTACGATTGCCGGCCATGATTCCAACGCAAGGCGAACCCGACACGGTCGCTGGCGCCAGCCGCGTGGGCTGCTGTGCAAATCAGGGATCTACGAAGGCCACGCTGCGCAAGGTCCCGCGCTTCAGCAGGCAGCGCTTTGCGCGGGTCGGGGCGAATTGCTTATGCGGGGCTAGCTCGCGCTGACGGCGTGTCTGTCGACGGTGTCCTGGTGAACCGCCGCCCGAAGCTCAGCGCCTGATGCGCGTGACCAGCGCCGTGGTCGAGTAGCCCTCCACGAAAGGCAGCGCCAGCGCACGGCCGCCCCAGCTGCGCATCCACTTGGTCTCCTCCAGCGACTCAATGTCGTAGTCGCCGCCTTTGACGTAGATCTCGGGGCGCACGAGTTTGAGCAGTTCCACCGGCGTAGGCTCGTCGAACAATGTGACAAGGCTGACGCTTTCCAGCGCCGCCAGCACACACGCGCGATCGATCTCGCTGTTGAGAGGCCGGTCCGGGCCCTTGCCCAGTCTGCGGGCCGAAGCGTCGCTGTTCAAGCCCACCACCAGGCAGGCGCCCAGTTCGCGCGCCTTCGCGAGATAGCTGACGTGGCCCCGGTGCAGGATGTCGAACACGCCGTTGGTGAAGACCACGGGCCGTGCCAGCGCCGCCAAGCGCTCCTGCAGCGCGCTGCGGGTGCACAGCTTGTCAACGAAATTCGCCACGCGCCGATGCCGGCCCGTTAGGCGGGCAGAGGATCAGGCCCCTGGCCGCGCTGGGCGGCGGCCAGCGCCGCCACCACTTCCTTGCGGTAACGATTGAGTTCCTGAACGCTCGCGAAGCTGCGTTCCATCAGGAGCCCCAGGTTGTGCAGGATGCGCTCGACCACCTTGTTCTCCCATGCCGTGTCGAACGCGATCTGCTTGTCGAGCCAACGCTCGAGCCAGTCAGGGTCGGGCAGTCGACTCTGGACAGTGTCGCGAGGGAAGAGGCGCTCGTTGACGTGCAGGTTGGTGGGGTGCAATGCCTGCGCCGTGCGTCGTGCGCTGGCCATCAGCACGCCCACCTTCGCGAATGCCGCCCTGGCCTCGTCCCCGAACGTTTGCAGCGCACGCTTCATGTAGCGCAGGTACGCGCCGCCGTGGCGCGCCTCGTCATGCGCGAGCGTCCCGTAGATGGCCTTGATGACCGGCTCTGTGTGCCACTCCGCCGCGCGGCGGTACCAATGGTTGAGACGGATTTCGCCGCAAAAGTGCAGCATCAGCGTTTCGAGTGCCGGTGCAGGGTCGAACTCGAAGCGCACCTCATGCAGTTCCTGCTCGGTGGGTAACAGGTCCGGGCGAAAGCGGCGCAGGTACTCCATCAGTACCAGCGAATGCTTCTGCTCCTCGAAGAACCATACGCTCATGAATGCCGAGAAGTCGCTGTCGTCCCGGTTGTCGCGCAGGAACATCTCTGTGGCGGGCAGCGCCGCCCACTCGGTGATCGCGTTCATCTTGACGGTGCGCGCCTGCTCGTCCGACAACAAACCGGCGTCGAATTTGTCCCAGGGAATGTCGCGCTCCATGTTCCAGCGCACCGCTTCGAGTTGTCTGAAAAGTTCTGGATAAAGCATGAAATGATCCTTCCGAGCGCAATCGTCGCGGCGCGCGATTTTAAGGGGCAACGTTCATTGAGGAATCTTTGCACGCTCGGTGCGCCGCAAAGCACGCAACAGGCAATCCTTACACTGCCTCTCGCCAACCGCTGGTGCGAAACACGCGCATCTGCGGAACTCCCCGGATGGCGCTGCATCGAAGACTGCGTGACCATGAGTGGTCCCGAGGTCGGAAGTCTCACTTCCCACGTTTTTACGTTGCACAGCCTGCCGGTATCCCCGGCTGAAATCCCGGAGCGGTTCTCCTCCTCCCTCCTCCCTCCCTCCTTCGCTGCGGGGCGCTGTGCGGCGATCTTTCTTCCAGGCGGGCCGCCATCGCGCGGCCCTCTGCTTGTGCGCCCAGCATGGGCGCGATCCTGGAGGGCAAGTCACGTTCTTACCTTCGGCCTTGTGCCTGGCCCCGCGGGTGAGGGCAAGAAGGATAGTGCCGGCTCGATGGACGCACGGTGCAAGACACGGGCGAATATGGCCGACATCCGCAGCGTTGATTTCGACGCGGTGTTCCAATCCCTCTGGGATTGGGTGGGGTGGGAGGGGCCTGCTCGGGATGATCAGCCCCTGTCTTTCAGCGCAACCAGCCTTTGCGCCGGAAGTAGATGAAGGGTGCAGCCACCGAAGCGACCATCAGCCCGAGAGCGAAGGGATAGCCCATAGACCAGTCCCTTTCGGGCATGAACGTGAAGTTCATGCCATAGATGCTAGCGATCAGCGTGGGCGGCAGCAGTGCGACACTGGCCACCGAGAAGATCTTGATGATCTTGTTCTGGTTGATGTTGATGAAGCCGACCATGGCGTTCATCAGGAAGTTGATCTTGTCGAACAGGAACGTGGTGTGGCTGTCGAGGGAGTCGATGTCGCGCATGATCTGACGCGCTTCCTCGAACTGCTCCGCGTTGAGCATTCGGCTTCGCATCATGAAGCTGACCGCGCGGCGCGTGTCCATCACGTTGCGCCGGATGCGACCGTTCAGATCCTCCTCGCGTGCGATGGCGGCCAGCGCTTCTCCGGCGGTGGCATCGTTCACATCCTGCTTGAGGACATGGTCGCTCACCGCCTCGAGGGCGTCGTAGATGCCCTCGAGTGCGTCGGCGCTGTACTCCGCGTCTGCGTCATACAGTTTGAGCAGCACGTCCTTCGCATCTTCGATCAATGCCGGGATACGGCGCGCTCGAAGCCTCAGCAGGCGAAATACCGGCAATGCCTCGCCGTGCACCGAGAACAGGATGTTGCGATACAGGATGAACGCCACACGCACGTTACGCGCGGTCTCGCCGTCGTCGATGAGGAAGTCCGAGCGGATATGCAGCTCGCCGTGGTCGCCCTCGTAGAAGCGCGCCGATTCCTCGAGGTCTTCATCGACGGCGTCTTCAGGAATCGTGAGGCCGAAGTGCTGGGCAATCCAGCCCTTTTCCTCGACGGTCGGTTCTTCAAGATCCACCCACACGGGCTGCACGTCCGCCAGCGCGTCTAGGCTCTCGATCTCTTCCTGGAACAGCCGGCCGCTGGCCAGCGTGAAAACGTTGAGCATCGGGACTCCAGCCCGTGGGAAGGGTGAAACGGAAGTGGGCTCGTGACCGTCTCACTCGGGCAGGTCCTCGCGTTGAGGGCGGCTGGAGCGGACGGTCACCGAGAAGGGGCGACGTCCAAGTTCGGGGCTCCGATTCGTGGCGTGCAGAAATTATCGCACCCGGCCCGGCGTACCGATGCGCATGGATACGGCGCAGGAAACGACACGCAGCGTCGCCCACACGTGGCCCGTCAACCGCTTGTCACAAGACGCGAAGGCATGCACACTGGTTTCGACGAACGCGGGTCACCCTTGTCTTTCACCGCCCCTTCACCCTAGCGAGAGGAAAACCCATGAACCTGACGATCAGCGGCCATCACCTCGAAGTCACACCGGCCCTGCGTGAGTACGTGCTCACAAAGTTGGACCGGGTGACGCGACACTTCGAGCAGGTGGTGGATATCAGCGTGCTGCTGTCAGTGGAGAAGCTGAAGGAAAAGGAGCGCCGGCAGAAGGCCGAGGTGACGCTGCGAGTCAAGGGCAAGGACATCTTCGTCGAGAACGCCCACGAGGATCTGTACGCAGCCATCGACCAGCTCATGGACAAGCTCGACCGGCAGGTCGTGCGACACAAAGATCGCATCAATGACCATCACCACGTGGCAGCCAAGCGTATCGAAGGCCCGGCCACGTGACCCAGCAGAGTGTGCGAAAAGAAGCGGCCTGCGGGCCGCTTTTTTGCTGGGAAGGACCGACCCCCGCAAGCACGGGGCAGAATGCGCGTTGCTGCGTCGCAGCAGCCCGGGCAAAATCTGTCGTCCAGGCTTGCCTTTCAGTCGTTATAAAAGTACCGCCTTATAGCTCCTGCCTGGCTCCATACGCGCGCCGGCAACGCCTGAGAGGCGGACACCGTCGCTGGGATTCCTGATGAACCGTCTCGCCGCCATCCTGCCTGCCAGCAATGTGCTGGTCGATGTGGACGCCACCAGCAAGAAGCGCGCGTTCGAGCACGCTGGGCTTCTCTTCGAAAACCTCCACGCCATTGCGCGAGCTACCGTCACCGACAACCTGTTTGCTCGCGAGCGGCTGGGGTCCACCGGGCTGGGCCACGGCGTGGCCATCCCGCACGGACGCATCAAGGGGCTGAAGAACCCGCTGGCCGCCGTGCTTCGCGTTCAGCAGCCCATTCCGTTCGATGCGCCGGACGACGAACCGGTGAATTTGTTGATCTTCCTACTGGTGCCCGAAGCGGCCACACAGCGGCACCTGGAAATCCTTTCCGAAATTGCGGAGATGCTGAGCGACCGGGAGTTGCGCGAGCGCCTCAAGACCGAGGGCGACGCCACGAAGGTGCACGAGATCATCTCGAACTGGGAGCCGCTGAAGTCGGTGGCCTGAGGCGGGCACGGTACAGGCGCGCAAAAGCACCGCCGCCCCGAGAGAGGCGATCACGTGAAACCCACAGTCATCAGCGCAGAGGCGCTCTTCGAGGAACACCGGCCCGCCCTTCAGTGGGAATGGATCGCCGGCCATGCCCACCCCGAGCGGCGCTTCGACGAGGCCGCGGTGCGCAACGCGCAGTCCGCGGCGGACCTGGTGGGCTATCTCAACTACATCCATCCCTACCGTGTGCAGATCGTCGGGCGTCGCGAGGTTGCTTACCTCAGCCAGTCGACAGCCGACGTGATCGAGCGCCGCATCTCGCGCATCGTGACTCTCGAGCCCCCGGTGCTCATCGTGGCCGATGCGCAGACGCCGCCCGACAAGCTTGTCGCGATGTGCGACCGCGCGGATATTCCGCTGTTTGTCACCGAGCATTCGGCCGGCCACGTGATCGACGTGGTACGGGGCTACCTCGGTCAACTTTTCGCCGAAAGAACCACGCGTCACGGCGTCTTTATGGACATCCTCGGGCTTGGCGTACTGCTTACCGGCGAGTCCGGCTTGGGCAAGAGCGAGCTTGGGTTGGAGCTCATTTCGCGCGGGCATGGACTGGTGGCCGACGATGCCGTTGACCTGTATCGTGTATCGCAGACCTCGCTCGAGGGGCGTTGCCCCGAGTTGCTGTTGAACCTGCTTGAAGTGCGCGGCATCGGCCTGCTCGACATCAAGGCGATCTTCGGCGAGACGGCGGTACGGCGGAAGATGAGGCTCAAGCTCATCGTGCATCTCGTTCGCAAGGAGACGCTGGAGCGCGAGTTCGAACGGCTGCCCTATGAGCCGCTGTACGAAGACATCCTCGGCGTGCCGGTACGCAAGGCCGTGATTGCAGTCGATGCTGGGCGCAACCTCGCTGTGTTGGTCGAAGCCGCCGTGCGCAACACCATCTTGCAGTTGCGCGGAATCGACACCTACCGGGAATTCATCGAGCGCCACCAAAAGGCGATGGGCAAACCGGAGTAGCGCCGGGCGCGCTTACTTTTGCTCATGGTGGGCCCGGTGGGGACACTGCTTCTTGATGCACGCCGCGTAGAGTGACAGTGAGTGATCCTGCAGTTCAAAGCCTCGCTGCTGCGCGATGGATCTCTGCCGCTTTTCGATCTCGGGATCGTAAAACTCCTCCACGCGGCCACAGTCAAGGCATACGAGGTGATCGTGGTGCTTGCCCTCGTTGAGCTCGAAAACCGACTTGCCGGCCTCGAAGTGATTGCGCGAAAGAATGCCGGCCTGCTCGAACTGCATGAGCACCCGGTAGACCGTGGCCAAGCCAACGTCCGAGCCTTCGGCGAGCAGGTGTTTGTACACGTCCTCTGCCGTCATGTGCCGCTGGCTGCTGCGCTGAAAGACTTCAAGGACCTTGATACGCGGCAGCGTCGCCTTCAGGCCGCTGTTCTTGATCTCTTCGACATTGGTCATGGGTACTCCGCAGCGGACCGCCTTGCAAGGTCACCGGCTAGAATTGTTCGATCATATCGGGGGTGACATGCCCCCTGCGGGGTCCTTGCATTCCTGCCATGCATTCGCTCATTCGCTTCACGCCGCTGCTCGCGGCCCCGCTGGCCCTGCTAGCGGGCTGCCAATCGCTTCAGTCCTCTGACAGCTTTCTAGGCTTCATCACGCCTTACAAGGTGGAGGTGGTGCAGGGGAATGTGGTCACGCGGGAACAAGTCGAACTCGTCAAACCTGGCATGAGCCGCGCTCAGGTGCGAGACATCCTGGGCTCGCCGCTTCTGGCCGACGTGTTCCATACCGACCGCTGGGACTACGTGTTCACCATTCGCCGTCAAGGCGCCGAGCCGCAGAGGCGCGCCGTCGTCGCGCGGTTCGATGGCGACCAGCTCAAGAGCATTGATACCGGCGGCGACTTGCCGGCGGAACGCGAATTTGTGGCGTCCATCGACACCTTCAAGACCTCCCGCGATGCGCCTGCGCTGGAGCTGAACGACGAGCAGATCAAGGCCTTGCCGGTGCCTGCCAAGCCCGCTGCCTCGGGGTTGCCCGCTTCGGCAACCACACCTGTGCGCAGCTATCCGCCGCTGGAGCCCCGATAGATGGACCGCTTGCGTATCGCAGTGGCCGGCGCTTCCGGCCGCATGGGGCACACGTTGATCGAGGCGGTGAACGCCGACCCTGGTGCGGCGCTGGCGGGCGCCCTCGACGTCGCGGGCAGCCCTGCCGTCGGTCAGGATGCGAGCGCCTTCCTTGGCCGCGCGAGCGGTGTGTTGGTCACCTCTGATCTGCATGCGGGGCTGGCCCACTCGCAGGTACTGATTGACTTCACCCGGCCCGAAGGCACGCTCGCCCACTTGGCGGCATGCCGCGAACTCGGCGTCAAGGCGGTGATCGGCACCACCGGTTTCAGCGAAGCGCAAAAGGCGGTGATTGCCGAGCATGCCAAGCACATCGCCATCGTCATGGCGCCCAACATGAGCGTGGGCGTCAACGTGGTTCTCAAGCTGCTCGACATGGCGGCGCGCGCGCTGAATCAAGGCTACGACATCGAGGTCATTGAGGCGCACCACCGCCACAAGGTCGATGCGCCGAGCGGCACCGCGCTCGCGATGGGAGAGGTGGTGGCGCACGCGCTCGGCCGCGATCTGAAGCAGTGCGCTGTCTATGGCCGCGAAGGCATCACCGGCGAGCGCGATCCGTCGACCATCGGCTTCGCCACCATCCGAGGCGGCGACATCGTTGGCGATCACACCGTGCTATTCGCCGGCACCGGGGAGCGCATCGAGATCACACACAAGAGTGCCAGCCGGGCAACCTATGCGCAGGGAAGCCTTCGCGCGGCCCGCTTCCTGTCGGACAAGTCGCAGGGCCTGTTCGGCATGCATGACGTGCTGGGCCTGCAATGACCGGCTTGGCTGCGTTCTGGCAGCAGGGCGATGCCATCTCGCGCGGCGTGGCCGCGCTGCTGCTCGCCATGTCGGTGAGCGCCTGGGTGATCATCTTCTGGAAAGGCTGGCTGCTCAGGCGCGTGCGCCAAGATCTGCGACGCGCGGTGCCGGCCTTCTGGTCGGCACCCGATCTGTCGGTCGGGCGCGAACAACTGGGCGCGTTCGACCGCGAAGGCGTGCTCACGCCGCTGCTGGCCGCGGCTACCGCCAGCCCGGCGGGCAATACGCTGGAAGCGCGCGGCCATGTGGATTCGCAGCTCACGCGCCGCCTGCGCGATGCGCTGCATGCGGTACTGCGTCAGCTGCAGTTCGGCCAGGTGCTGCTGGCCTCCATTGGTAGCACCGCGCCCTTCATCGGCCTGTTCGGCACGGTGTGGGGCATCTACCACGCGCTGGTCAGTATCGCAGCGGGGGGTTCCATCACCATCGAGCGGGTGTCCGGGCCCGTGGGCGAGGCGCTGGTCATGACGGCGGCCGGTCTCGCAGTGGCCATTCCCGCAGTGCTGGCCTACAACGTGTTCGGCAAGCAGGTGGGTGCCTGCGAGGCCGAGCTGGAAGGCTTTGCGCACGACCTGCGCGAGATGATCACCGACGCGGCAGCCGGCGACGCTGCGCGCGTGGCCTGAAGGCACCGCCGTGGCGTTCGGGCGGCTGGAGCGCAGCAGCGGGCCGTCGCCGATGAGCGACATCAACATGACTCCGCTCATCGACGTGATGCTCGTCTTGCTGGTGATCTTCATGATCACCGCGCCGCTCATGACGTCGAGCCTCAAGCTCGACCTGCCGCGCACGGATGCAGCACAGCCTGCCGACACGCCACTATTCATTGCCGTGGCCATTGACCCGGCGGGCCGCCTTTACTTAGCCGAACAGCCGGTGGACCCGGCGCAGTTTGCCGAGCGCTTGACTGAGGCGGCGCGGCGGGACCCGCACACGGAGGTGCAACTGCGGGCCGACCGCAGCGTGCCGTATGGGCGTGTGGCTGAGCTCATCGGCGTGGTGCAGAAAGCGGGGCTCAACCGCATTGGTTTCGTGGCCGAGCCATCCGCAATGGGCGCAAAGCCCTGAAACGGCGGGCCATTCGCCCGCGCTGCGCTACGAGCCGTCGCCGGAGGTCGA
>CBFHAS010000060.1:0-25243 GCA_965653625.1 uncultured Burkholderiaceae bacterium
GGCGCCCGCGTTGGCAGCCAGAGCTGCGGCACCGCCAGCAGCCAGGCCGGGTCATCGTGGGGCAGCTTGAGCCGCTGCAGTGCGGCGGCGAACACCCGCGGGGCGAATCCGGCGGCATGGTCCGGCTCGGCCGCCAGCAGCCACTCCGGCAGGCTCAGTCGTTGCAGCACCGGCACGAGGAACAGCAGGCCACCGGCTGCCGTGGGCAACAGGTAGACGGGCTGCTCCGGCCCGGCGGACTGCGATGGCGGCAAAGTCGCCGGGGCCTCGCGCTGCTCGGCGAGCGGCTCGTGCACGGCATGCGGGAGGGCAGCCGCGGCGGCCGGGTCGTGTACGGGCCTCCAGGACGGCGGAGCCGCGATTCGCGGCATGCCGGTTGGCGCGTCAGCGCGCCGCGGCTGCGGCTGCGGCTGCGGCGAATCGTTCGTCGGCGGCGTCCGCTGCGCGTCCGATGCGCCGGACTTGGCTTGCGCATCGCGTGCCACGCGCTGCGCAAGCTGCCTCGCCACAGCGACCGTCGCAGCAGGCCGGCCGGAAATCAGGCCGGCCACATGCAGCAGGTCGAGCAACCAGGATCGGGGCGAAGGCGCGGGGCTGGGAGCTGCGACGTGCGGCGAGGCGCCCGTCGCGCCCCCCCGATCGGCCGCGCTCGGCGCTGTGGCACCCGGTGCGGTGCTCGCGCGCCCGGTCTGCCTCGGCGCAGGCGCGGCGAAGCCGGCCAACTGCATCAAAGCCCGCCCTTCGTCCTCGCCGATGGCCGCGGCCAGCATGACCACGCCCCCTTCGCGCACCAGCGCCGCCATCCACGCGGGCAGCGCCACGCGGGCTTCGGGCCACCGTGCGATGGCGTAAGCCATGGCGCGCACGTTGTCCGGGGCTGCCTGCTGCGATTCGAACTCGGGCACCGCCAGCGGCCAGTACCGGCCGGCACAGGGCTCGCCGCGGGCCAGTCGCCGGGCGAGCTTCACGCGCGCGTCGAGCGCACTGTCCCAGCACACGAAGGCGGCAGCGTCAGCCGCCGCCGTGCCGCCGGCCACCCACTCCTGCGAGACCGAGCGGATGCGCTTTTGGATGAGCCGCGCCAGCGCCTGTGCACTGGCGTCGTGGTCAAGCCTGCCGCCCACGAGCCGGCATGCCAGCAGCATGCGTGCATCGCTGTCGGGCAGCGTGGCGCATCGAATGGCGCCTTCCAGCCGGGGCAGCATGCGACGCGCGCGCGTCGGTGAAGATGAGCGCAGGCGAACGCCCAATCATGGCCTGCATGGCCGTGCTCAAGGGCGGCGCTCCCCGTGTTTTGTAGAGCCCAAGCTTCTCTCCCATTGGGGTCCTGCGCGCGATGCAAGCCCGGCGTTCGTCGTTATCGTGAAGCGGGAATCAGAGTCGTCAGGCGGCAATGCGTGTCGGGTTGGACGCCGCGATTTGCCGACCCATAACGGTAGGACGCGCACACGGCACTCGTAACCCCCTAGAACTTGGGGCCTGGGGTGCGATGAACCTTCTCGTGCGGCCGTGCATCGAAAAACCCGCGACGCGAGTCTCGGGTCTCATGTGTAAAGCACTCTATAAGAAGTGCAAAGCCACGGTCCCGGCCGCTGTTGCAGCTGTCACTTCTTTTCAACGTCGCAGGTATTGCAATTGCTCGGCGGCTACTGACAACCTCCGCACCATGATCGGCATCGCATCGTCTTCCGCTTGCCGTGCCCGCCACCGCGCCGCGGGGCTGGCACTCGCGCTGGGCTTGGCCGTCGCCGGCCCCGGCATCGCGCCGGCCCACGCCGCAGCGAAAGCCAAGTCGCAAACCAGCGTGCAACGCGCCGATTTCGTAGGCGCCAAGCCCTCGGCGCTCGTGCGGCAGGTGGCCGACGGCGTGGTCGCCTCGGGTGACCACGGCGGGGCGCATTTCATCCTGCTCGACAAGGCGAACGCGCGCGTCTACGTGTTCAATCCGCAGGGCCGACTGCTGGCCCATGCTCCGGCTTTGCTGGGCTACGCGCGGGGCGATCACACCGTGCCCGGCATCGGCACCAAGCCCATCGCCGAGATCACGCCGGACCAGCGCACGACGCCGGCCGGTCGCTTCATCGCCGAGATGGGCACGAGCAGCACGCGCGGCGAAGACGTGGTGTGGGTCGACTACGACTCCGCCGTATCCATGCACCGCATCATCCGCGGCAAGCCTGAGGAGCGGCGCGCGCAGCGGATGGCCTCGCGCACCGCCGGCGACAACCGCATTTCCTACGGCTGTATCAATCTGCCGAAGGACTTCTATGAGAAGTGGGTGGGCGGTGTGGTGTCCAGGGGTCGAACCATCGTGTACGTGCTGCCTGAGGTCTGGAACCCGCGCCAGGTGTTCCCGTTCCTCAAGGGCATGACGCGCACCGCCCATCGGCACGCGGCCGGGCCGCCGCCCGAAGGGCCGATGCCAGTCATCGGCCAGTGAACGGCGCATCAAAAAACCGGGCCCACTGGGCCCGGTTTTTTTGATGCTCGTGCCCCGCGTCAGTTGCGGTCGGCACGCGCGGAACGCGCGGTGGACGTACTCGTGTCGGTGCTGGCCCCGCTGGTCGACCCAGTCGTGCCGGTACCCGCTGTCGAGCCCGTCGTGCCTGCGGCACCGGTGGTGCCGGCGCTCGGCTCGGTCGCGCCGGGCGTGGTGCCTGCGCCCGTCGAGCCGGCGGTTGAGCCGGTACCCGTGCTCGTGCCCGCGGCACCCGTGCCCGCGCCACTTATGGTGCCTGCGGGACTGGTGACATCGGTACTGGTGCCGGGCGTCCCTGCGGTGGGGTTCGGATCCGCAACGCCGGAGCCGCTGGGCCCGGACGAGCTGCCACTGGCATCGCCGCTGCCGCCCGCCGTGCTCGAGCCGGCCGCGCCGGTGCTCGAGCCTGCGGTGCCGGCGCCAGATGTGCCAGCGCTGGAGCCGGAAGTCTGCGCATACGCCGCTCCAATCGCAGCCACCAGGGTGGCGATGGCGACGGTAGTGCTCAGTTTGCTCATGAGGTTCTCCTGTAGCAGAGTGAAAGGTCGGTTTCGGCTGGTTGCCTGCTGCGGCGCTCTGCCTATCCGCATGCGCGCCTGAAGACTCGGCAAGCCTTGTGCTGGCAAAGCACGTGCCTTCTGCCGCACGGCCTCGCCCGGAAGCGGCTTGTCCTACGCAGGTGCCGGCCGACCTTGGACCCGTGAGCCATCCCAGAGCACACTTGTCCCGCAATGGAACCGCACGTGCACAGCCCCGCGCTCACGGCTCACTTCCGCGGCCCGGGCCCCACGCCGAAGCCCGTGCCTTGGCGGGGCTATGCCCGCGGTCCGCGCCCCGCCCTCACCCTGTCGCTGGGGATCATCGGCGCTGCTTTGCTGGCGCAGCAGCTGCATGGCATCGACTGGCCGGCCACGCGCGCGGCGATGCGCGCCATGCCGACAGGCACGCTCGCGGCCGCAGCGCTCCTGGGGGCCCTCAGCTACGCGGTCTACTGCGGCTTCGACCTGCTGGCGTGCCGCACCACGATCCATCCGCTGCATGCCCCTCGCCTGCTCGCCATCGCCTTCGTTAGCCATGCCTGCGCGCTGAGTCTCGGGCCGGCCGGGGCCGGCGTGCGCTTCCGGCTCTACCTGCGCCAGGGCGTGCCACTGCACCTCACGGCCGCGCTGTGGCTGTTCAACGTGTTCACCAACTGGCTCGGCTTCGCGCTGGTCGCGGGTGTGGCGCTCGCCACGCGGCGCGTGGCAGCACCGCCCGCCTGGGGCCTGGCGGGCCACGCGCTGGCCTGGAGCGGTATGGCGCTGCTGGCGGGCGTGGCGGTGTACCTCGTGGCCTGCCTGCTGGCCTCCCGACGCCGTAGCCTTGTCCTGCGGGGCACCGTGCTGCACCTGCCGTCGCCCGGCGTGGCGAGTCTGCAAGCCCTGCTGTCGGCCCTCAACTGGCTGCTCCTGGCGGGAATGCTGTACGCGCTGATGCGCGGTCGGGCGCCGTACGAGCATGTGCTGGCCGCGCTGCTGGCCAGCGCCCTCGCGCTGGCGGTGGTGGACGTGCCGGCCGGCCTCGGCGTGATGGACGCGGTGTTCGTGGCTGTGCTCAGCCGCGCGCTGCCGCCGGCCGACGTGGTGGCCGCGCTGCTGGCTTACCGCACGTTGTATTTCGTGGCGCCGCTGCTGTTGGCAAGCGTGGTGTACCTGTGCCTTGAGTGGAATGCGCCGTAGTTGCGCCGGGCCACATGGCCGACAACATCTGGGTGCGCGACGTGATGCGGTTTACAGGTTCCGAGCGATGGCCTGGCGCACACTGCCCGCCGAGCGGGCCAGCCGGTCCTCGGCCGCCGCCACGTCAGAGTGAGCAAGCAGTGCCACGATGGCCACCTTCACCTGGTAGCCGCAGGCCGCGAGCGTCTCTCTCGCACGCTCCTCGTCGGCGCCGGTGGCACGCATGGTCAGGCTCACTGCCCGGCGGAACAGCTTGGCGTTGGTGGGCTTGAGGTCCACCATCAGGTTGCCGTAGACCTTGTTCAGCCGGACCATGATGGCCGACGACAACGTGTTGAGCACGATCTTCTGTGCGGTGCCGGCTTTCAGCCGCGTGCTGCCCGAAATGATCTCGGGGCCGGTCTCCAGCGTGACGGGCACCTCGGCGCCCAGTGTCACCGGCGCGGCAGGATTGTTCGCGATGCCGATGGTGAGCGCGCCGGCCGCGCGTGCCGCTTCAAGCGCACCCATCACATAGGGCGTGGCGCCAGAAGCCGCGAGGAGGATCACCACATCGGCCGGGCCCACGCGAGCCGCTTCCACATCGAGGCGGCCCCGCTCCAGGCTGTCCTCGGCGCCTTCGATGGACTCGAACATCGCCTGCGGGCCGCCAGCCAGCAGGGCTGCCGTGCGGTCCTTGGGCCATGAAAAAGTGGGGTAAAGCTCGGCGCTGTCGATCACACCCAGCCGCCCGGAGGTGCCGGCGCCCACGTACACCAGCCGCCCGCCGGCCGCAATGCGCGGCACCGCCGCGTCCACCGCGGAGGCGATGGCCGGCCCTGCCTGGCGCACCGCCACCAAGGCATGCATCTGGTCCTCGATGAAGGCGTCGACGAGGCGCGCGATCGGGTACCCGTCGAGGTTGGGGTGGCTGAGGCTGGGTCGTTCGGTTTCGAGCATCGCCGGCAGGTGGTGGCGCGATGCACGTATCTTCGCAAGAATTCGCCGCCGCGCCCGGCGGACGGGCATGGCAGCGATCGCCCTGCGATCAGGCCCGACAGCGCCATGGCGAGCGGCGCCAACACCAAGACTGCGCGCGCCGCTCCTCCACTGCGCGGCTGCGGCATCGGGCACAGGGAATCGGGGACGAAGGCGCAGGGCATGGCCGGTCTCCTGGAAGGCTTCGGAAAGCGTAGTGGGCATGCCGCGGATTGACATCCCTAGCGTGAGCCCGGCGTCTCGCCGCTCGTGCAGTCGCACGAACCGCCGTGCGGTCTTCCCGGACAAGGGCGCAACTGCGGGCAACGCATCAAGCCGCCCCGTCACGGCACTCGTGAGTGCTGCGCGGGTTTGGTGCTGTCTTTGGTTGAACCACTGACAGGACACCCGAAACTCAGCCCTAGGCACGCAATCTGCATGTCATCAAGCACTGTTTTCAAGGCTTTCTTCCACGGCTGATTTTTGGCATCTTTGCTTGAATCGGTTCACGAGTCGGCTCGGAGGTTCACCATGGGTGATTCCAAGGATCTGGTCCCCTTGACGCGGCGGGGCATCCCGATCGCTCGCATGCGGCACGTCTACCGCGTGGATGAAGTCGGTCGCAAGCTAGACAAGCTTCCGCCCAAGGAACACGAAGGCCTGCGCGCCACCTATGAGCGCATGCTTGAAAAGGGCAGTGAGCGCTTCCAGGTGAAGCCCTCGGGGCTGCCGGTGATGGACCACCTCTACGACGACCTTCCGAACTTTTCCGAGGTGCTCGACGACGTGCGGCGCCAGCTCGCGCTGTGCGAGGACAGTCGCGACGCGCTGGAGATCACGCCGCTTCTGCTGCTCGGCCCGCCGGGCGTGGGCAAGACGCATTTCGCGCGCGAGCTGTCTAAGCTGCTGGGCACCGGCATGGGGTTTGTGTCCATGAGCTCGATGACGGCCGGCTGGGTGCTGTCAGGCGCGTCCAGCCAATGGAAGGGTGCACGCCCGGGCAAGGTGTTCGAGACACTGGTCGACGGTCAGTACGCCAACCCCGTGATGGTGGTCGACGAGATCGACAAGGCCGGCGGCGAGCACGCCTACGACCCTCTGGGGGCGCTGTACAGCCTGCTGGAACACGACACGGCAGAGGTCTTCACCGACGAGTTCGCCGAGGTGGCCATCGACGCCAGCCAGGTGATCTGGGTGGCCACAGCGAACGATGCCCGCAACATCCCCGATCCCATCCTCAACCGGATGAACGTGTACGAGGTGCAGGCGCCCGACCGCGAGGCCGCCCGGCAGATTGCGGCCAAGCTCTACCGTGCCATCCGTGCCGACCACGACTGGGGCTCGCGCTTCGAGACCGAGCCGCGCGACGATGTGCTCGACCGCATGAGCGAGATGGCCCCGCGCGAGATGCGCCGCGCCTGGATGACCGCCTTCGGCAACGCCAAGCTCGCGCACCGCGAGCACATCCGCCCCGAGGATCTGCCAGACAACGGCCCGCGCCGCACGCCCATCGGCTTCGTGCAGTAGTTTCCTGCACCACGAAGCGGCAGCCACGCCACGTGCGATGGCTGCTGCGCACCTCTTCGATGCAGCCGCTGCACGATGCGAGCCGCGAAGCTCGCTTCCGTATCATCCCCGCCATGCCCATTTCACTGGACGGCCAGCTCGTCGTCGCGATCTCCTCTCGCGCGCTGTTCGACTTCGAGGAGGAGAACCAGGTCTTTGAGGCGAGCGACGACCACGCCTACATGCGGCTGCAGCTGGAGCGCGTGGACCAGCCTGCCAAGCCGGGCGTCGCGTTCTCGCTGGTGAACAAGCTCCTCGCGTTCAACGCCGGCGATGCGCCGCGGGTGGAGGTGGTGATCCTCTCGCGCAACGACCCCGTCTCGGGCATGCGAGTGTTCCGGTCCTGCAAGCACTACGAGCTGCCCATTCAACGCGGCGTGTTCACGCGCGGGCAGTCGCCCTGGCGGTACCTTCGCCCGCTGTCAGCAAACCTGTTCCTTTCCACCAACGAGGCGGACGTGCGTTCGGCACTCGCCGCGGCCGTGCCGGCAGCGCGTGTGTATCCACAATCCGCACGTGCCTCCACGGCGCACCCCCACGAGGTGCGCATCGCCTTCGACGGCGACGCGGTGCTGTTCTCCGATGAAGCCGAACAGGTGTTCCAGCGTGAGGGACTGGACGCATTTCAATCCTACGAACTCGACCGCGCGCAAACGCCGCTGGCGGCCGGGCCATTCAAGCCGCTGCTGGAGGCCCTGCATCGGCTGCAGCGTGAGCCTTCGGATGGCATGCGTATCCGCACGGCCCTCGTCACGGCGCGCAGCGCGCCGGCCCACGAGCGCGCGGTCCGCACGCTCATGGGATGGAGCATCGAGATCGACGAGGCCATGTTCCTCGGCGGTTTGCCCACGGGTGAATTCCTGCGTTAATTCGAACCCGACTTCTTTTTCGATGACCAAACGGGTCACATCGAAAACGCCTTGGCGCATGTGCCGGCCGGCCACGTGGCGGCCGGCGTCCGCAATCTGGCGGTGTAGCGAACGGACAGCACTTTCGCCACCCAAGGCCCGGGCACAACGACCCGGGCCTCGGGGTCGACGCCTCTCCTCCATTTATTTAGAGCGTATGGACCTGCGACCGGTCGGGAGCCATGACGTCCCTGGGTACACCTTCGATGGTGTTGTTCAAAAGGTAGATGGAGGCACCGCGCGCGTCGGTGCGCACGACAGATTCCTTTCCGTTGCGGAACACCGAGTTCACAACGGTGATGTCGATCGGGAGCTCCTTGCCGCCATTGGTACGGAATGCCTTGCCGAACGTGTCGGCGGTAAAGTCCTCCACAGTGATGGAACCGCCGGCGTTGAGCTGGAAGATCTTGTCGTTTGCGTTGAAGGCACCGCCACCGATCACGCGGATGCTGCCTGGCGCCTTCAGCGTGAACGCATCCTCGCCCACATCACGCCACCACACGTTTTGCAGCGTAGCGTCACCGTACGCGTGGATCCCGTCGGCGCCGGACACCTGCACGTTCTGGATCCGGGCTCCCGGCTCGAGTCTGAAGATCGGCTTCTGGCCCTCTGACTGGCCGCCGTCACCGAGCGCCGCCACCACCCCCCGGTCCACCCTGCCCACCGAACCCGGTTTGCACCCCAGCTCCACCGGACACGCCCCATTGACCGAAACCATTGGAGCGACCAGCAGCACCAGAACCACCCGACGGTCCCGCCCCGCCAAAGCCTGGGAAACCTGCGCCTCCACCCCAGCCAGCGCCGTTGTCGCAGCCGCCGAAGTGAGCGCCTCGTCCCCGCGGTCCGCCCTGTGTGGCTGTGCCTGACGCGGGTCCCGACGAGAGACCGAGCATGTCCTGCCAGTCCTGAACTGCACGGCCGTGAGCGCCGAAACTTCCAGCGAAGCCGCGGCCTGAAGAGGCGCCATGCGCCGCAACATTGCCGTCGCGAGCGGCACTGCTGGTGTCCGAGTTTGCCAATGCCCCGCCGTCCTGGTGCCAAGACTTTCCTGCACACATGCTCATGAGCGCCCCCGCCTATCGCTTGCTGAATGGCCCGCTTTTGTCAAGGCTCGCGCCATCCTGCGTCTGGTACGCATCGGGACATACCCCAGCACCTCTCCCTCACCCATGCACTGCCGAAGGTTCATGCCGAGCGGCCGCTCCCGGCACGGCCAGTCTCTGCCAGGCGAGCACACGACCGCGCTCCTGCATGCGGGGGGACCCGGCTCATTGATTGCCCCATCATGGCCATGGCAGGCCGAAAGGAAGACAAGGCCCAAGCACGAGTCAGACAACAGGAGCAAGCGATGAGCGATGACTTTTTCGCACCCCCACCGTTCAAGCCGGGCGAGGCCCTGGTGCAGCTCAAACGCAGCCTGCGCGACCTGAGGCCGCTTGCCGAGCGCGGCGACGGCTTCGATCTCGCCGGTCAGCGAGTCATCGAGTTGCAGCCCGAGGAGGCCACGCTGGTCGCACGACTGGCCAAGCAACCGGCACGCACGCCTCAATGGGAATCCATGGTGCTGAAGAATGCCGCCGACGTGCGCCGGTGCGTGGAAGAGGTCAAGAAGCGTCTTGCGCGCTGGACCGAAGAGTGAGCCCGTCGCGCACCCATCCGCGACTTGATGAACCGAAGGAGTCACCACAGCGACCCGCACCCGCATCCCATGCGCCCCGCTCAGCACTTTCCCTATTACGTAGTTCCCGTCATGGCGAATCGACGGGTGCTACACACAATTTGGTTTCCCAACCAAGGAGTTCCGACATGAAACGAGTGCTGCTTGCCGCCCTCGCCGCCTTCACCGCCAGTGCCGCCGTTGCCGAGTACCCCGAGAAGCCCGTAACAATCGTCGTGCCCTTCGCGGCCGGCGGCCCTACCGACAAGGTGGCGCGGGACTTGGCCGAGTCGCTACGCAAGACGCTGGGCAATGCCACCCTCGTGATCGAAAACGTGGGTGGCGCCGGCGGCACGCTGGGCGCCACCAAGGTCGCCAAGGCGGCCCCGGACGGCTACACGTTGCTGCTCGCGCACATCGGCATCTCCACTGCCCCCGCGCTGTACCGCAACCTCCAGTACAAGACCCTCGATGCCTTCGAGTACCTTGGCATGGTCAACGAAGTGCCGATGACGCTCATCAGCAAGCCGACCCTGCCGGCCAACAACTACGCCGAACTGGTGAAGTGGCTTGACGCGAACAAGGGCAAGGTCAACCTTGCCAACGCGGGGCTGGGGTCGGCCTCGCACCTGTGCGGCCTGATGTTCCAAAGTGCCACCAAGATGGAAATGCAGACCGTGCCTTACAAGGGCACCGGCCCCGCGATGACCGATCTCATCGGCGGCCAGGTCGACCTGATGTGCGACCAGACGACCAACACCACCGGCCAGATCGAAGGCGGCAAGGTGAAGGCTTTCGCCGTCACTAGCAAGGAACGTCTGAAGACCCCCGCGCTTGCCAAGCTGCCGACGCTCGAAGAGTCGGGCCTGAAAGGCTTCAACGTCACGATTTGGCACGCGATGTACGCCCCGAAGGGCACGCCCAAGCCCATTCTCGACAAGGTCAACACCGCGCTGAAGGCCGCTCTCAAGGACCCCGACTTCATCAAGCGTGAAGAGGCGCTCGGCGCCGTCGTGGTGAACGATGCCCGTGTGAATCCGGCCGAGCACAAGAAGTTCGTCGAGGCCGAGATCAACAAGTGGGGCCCTGTCATCAAGGCTGCCGGCCAGTACGCCGACTGATGCGCAAAGCGCGAACCTGATCACAAGTCCGCAGCAAGGCCGCCCTCGGGTGGCCTTTTTTCGCCCGGTTCAGCCGGGCGCAACCGGGATATGGTGGCGCAATGTCAGCGGGATGGTGACCGGCCCGTCGTTGACCAGGTGCACTTCCATGTCGGCCCCGAACTCACCGCACGCCACATCGGCATGCCGAAGCCGCGCCGCGGACACCACGCGCTCGACGAGCCGCCGGCCGAGCTCTGGCGGCGCCGCACCGCTGAAACTGGGACGGTTGCCGCCGGACATGTCTGCCGCCAAAGTGAACTGGCTCACCACCAGCAAGCCCCCTGACACGTCTACCAGACTGCGGTTCATGCGGCCGGCCCCATCTGAGAAGACCCGCAGCTTGAGCAGCCTGTCCACCAACTTGTCCGCCAGCGCCTCGTCGTCCGCCGGCTCGGCACAGACGAACGTCAGCAGACCCCGGCCGATCGAGCCCACGATGCGGCCGTCGATCTCCACGCGCGCCCGCGCCACCCTTTGTACCAGCGCAAGCATCAGCCCCCCATTCCCGCTGGCTCGTGCCCTGCGGGCAGCAGTTCGATCGTCACGCGCAGTCCCGCCACGGCCGCCATCAGGCTGTGCTCGACCTGCGCGCGCTTCTCGGCCGACCGCGCGAGCGTCCAGCCGCCCGGCACGTGCATGTGCAGCTGGCAGAACTTCACGCCGGCGGCGCGGCGCGTGCGCAAATGGTCGAAGCGCACTTCGTCGCTTGCCAGGCTCCGAAGCGCAGTTGCGATGCACGCGCGCTCTTCGCTCGACAGTGCACGGTCCATCAGCCCGTCGACAGAGCGACGCAGCAGCCCGTACGCCTCACGCATGATGTTCACGGCCACCAGCATGGCCAGCAGCGGGTCGAGCCACAGCAGCCCGGTCACCGGCACCAGCAGCACGCCGCCAGCTACGCCCACCGAAGTCCAGACGTCCGCCATCAAGTGGCGGGCATCGGCCTCGAGCGCGATGGAATCATGGAAGCGCGCCGCGCGGAGCATGGCGGCCGCGAGCAGGCCATTGACCACCGAGCTGACGATCGACAGCGTCACCCCGATCCCCAGCTCTTGCAGCGGCTGAAGCGCCACCCAGCGGCTCAGTGCGGCCCAAGTGATGGCGAGCGCCGCGCCAAGGATCATCATGGCCTCAAAACCACTGGCGAAGTACTCCGCCTTACTGTGGCCGAAGGGGTGTTCCGCGTCGGCCGGAGCCTGCGCGACGCTCACCATGGCCAGCCCGAAGAGTGCCGCCGCCAGGTTGACGAACGACTCCATCGCATCCGAAAGCAGCCCCACCGACCCGGTCACCCACCAGGCCGCGGTCTTCAGCGCGATAGTGACCAGCGCGGCCAGTACCGAGAGCTTGAAGAAGGTGCGCACCGAAAGGTGTTCGCGGCGCTTGGCTGTCATTCGGCGCTACCGCCCAGGCCGCCGGGAGCTAGTGTCCATCGACAAGGCCGTGCTGCCGCACCTGGACTGGGACAGAACACTAGCTGAGTGTGACCCGAGCGAACCGGCGCCTGCCAACTTGCACGACGTAGGTTCCCGCCGGGAGCTTGAGCCCGCGGTCGCTCACCACAGCGCCGTCCACACGCACGCCGGCGCCGTCAACCAGGCGAAGCGCCTCGCTGGTCGAAGGCGCGAGGCCCGCCTGCTTGAGCAGCGCGCCGATGCCCAGCGGCGCGCCCAACAGCAGCAGCTCGGGAATCTCGTCCGGCACACCGCCTCTGGCGCGGAGTTCGAAGTCCGCCTGCGCCGCTTCGGCAGCCGCCGCCCCATGAAAGCGCGTGGTGATCTCCTTGGCCAGCAGCACTTTCGCGTCCTTGGGGTTGCGCCCCCCCTCCACTTGCGTCTTCAGCTGCGCAACTTCCGCTTCAGACAGGAAGCTCAGCAGAGCGAAGTAGCGCCACATCAGCTCATCGTTGATCGACAGCAGCTTGGCGAACATGTCCTTGGGCGGCTCGGTGATGCCGATGTAGTTGTTCTTGCTCTTGGACATCTTCTCCGTGCCATCGAGCCCTTCGAGCAGCGGCATGGTCAGGATGCATTGGGGCTCCTGGCCGTACTCGGCCTGCAGGTGCCGCCCCATCAGGAGGTTGAACTTCTGGTCGGTACCGCCCAACTCCAGGTCGCTGCGCAACGCAACTGAGTCGTAGCCTTGCATCAGCGGATACAGGAACTCGTGCACGCTGATCGGCGTGCCAGCTTTGAAACGCTCATTGAAGTCGTTGCGCTCCATCATGCGCGCCACCGTGTACTTGGCCGCCAGCTGGATCATGCCGCGCGCGCCAAGCGGGTCACTCCACTCAGAGTTGTAACGGATAGTCGTCTTCTGCGGATCAAGTACCAGGCTGGCCTGCCGGTAGTAGGTCTGCGCGTTAGCTTCTATCTGCTCTCGCGTGAGCGGCGGCCGCGTAGTGTTGCGCCCGGACGGGTCGCCGATCAGCGAGGTGAAGTCACCGATCAGGAAGATGACCTCGTGCCCCAGATCCTGCAGCTGCCGCATCTTGTTGAGCACCACGGTGTGCCCGAGATGGATGTCTGGCGCGGTAGGGTCAAGCCCGAGCTTGATGCGCAATGGCACACCCGTTGCTTCTGATCTAGCAAGCTTGACCAGCCAATCCGCCTCCGGCAACAATTCGTCACAGCTGCGGCGCGACACTGCCATCGCATGCCGCACCCGATCGGTGACCGGATAAGCCGGCGCGCCGGCCGAGGACAAGACGGTGGTGGCGGGAATAGCGGGCAGGGACATGGACGCCAAGCAAGGAGTGTCAAGGATGAGGCTACCGCGCACGCGACACCCGGGCTGGCCGTTATACTGCGCCCCGGCTGTAGCCGGGCAGACCCCGGCATGAGCATTCTTGCGACGAGGCCCGAGAGCGCTGCGGATTCTAGTAGACGCCTCGCGCCATGAAGAGCAACCCTTCCAGCGCCTCACGGCGCCGGGCAGCCGAGCGACCGTCCACGCTCCGACAACAATTGAATTCGTTGGATCCAGTTCCCCGTGCATGGGCTCGGGCCCATCAGCGCACCGGAAAGTTCGTCACCCGCCATCCGCGCAGCACCACCTCGGCTGTGGTGCTCGCGCTCGCCGGCTTCGCGGCCGCCGCCTTCGGCATCGCGCCACTCGCGCCCGATGCGGCGGACATGCCGAGTCGCATCGTGACAGAAATGGTCGCCCCCGAAGGCGTTAACGAGCAGCTTGAGGCGCTTGCTGCCCACGAACTGGCGCTGTACCGAAGCGACCTCACGCGCAGCAGCGATACGGCCGACAGCCTGCTTCGCCGCTTGAACGTGGACGACCCCCAAGCCGCGGCCTTCGTCAGAACCGATCCCACCGCGCGCAAGCTGCTCGCCGGCAAGCCGGGGAAAATGGTGCAGGTGCGCACGGGTGCCACAGGCGAACTGGAGGAACTCGTCGCGCGGTATGCAGCCGAGTCACCGCAACAGTTCAACACCCATTTCGCTCGGCTGCGTGTCATCCGCGAGAACGACGGAGAATTCCGCGCTGTCCTCGACAAGGCACCGCTGGCGGCACAGGTGCGACTAGGCAGCGGCACGATCCGCGTCTCGCTGTTCGCCGCCACCGATGAAGCGCGCATTCCGGACCCGGTGGCGACTCAGATCGCCGACATCTTCGAGTCCGACGTCGACTTCCGTCGTGAGCTGCGTCGCGGCGACACCTTTCGCGTCATCTACGAGGCACTCACCGCCGATGGCGAGCCGATCACCTGGAACCAAAGCTCCGGCCGCGTGCTGGCCGCCGAGTTCACCAACGACGGCAAAACCTATTCCGCCGTGTGGTTCAAGGATCCGACCACCGGCCGCGGCGGCTACTTCGATCTGTCCGGCGAGAGCAAGCGCAGGTCCTTCCTAGCCAGCCCTATGGAGTTTTCGCGGGTGACGTCGGGTTTCGCCATGCGATTTCACCCCGTTCTCCAAACCTGGCGCAAGCACAACGGCATAGACTACGCCGCACCCACCGGCACCTCGGTGCGCAGCGTGGGAGATGGCGAGGTCTCGTTCGCCGGTTGGCAAAACGGTTACGGCAACGTCGTTCATATCGAGCATGGCCGAGAACGGACCACGGTCTACGCCCACCTCAGCCGCATTGACGTGCGCCGTGGCCAACAAGTGCAGCAAGGCGCACACATTGGCGCCGTCGGCGCCACGGGTTGGGCGACCGGCCCCCACCTGCACTTCGAGGTGAAGGTGAACGGCCAGCAGCAGAACCCGATCGTTATCGCGAAGGCATCCGAAACGATCACCATAGCGCCTTCCACCCGCCCCGCATTCGCTGCGCTCGCACAAGGCGTGCGAGCGCAGCTGGATGCGGCTCAAGCCGTGGCGTCAGCCGGCAGCGCCTACTCCGAGTAGAGTGGTCTTCGGGCCTTGAATCGAATTTCCTGGCCCACCTCGGAGGGCCTGCGTCAGTCTTTCAGCTTCACAAGCGCGCCATGACCGACCTCTACATCGGCCTCATGTCGGGAACCTCGCTGGACGGCGTGGATGGCGTGTTGGCCCGCTTCACCAGCAAAGGCGAGACGCCCCTGCGCATCGAAGCGCACGCCCATCGTCCGTTCGAGGCATCCCTTGCCGCGGAGCTGTTGGCACTCAACACCCCCGGCGGCGACGAGTTGCACCGCGCGGCACTTGCAGGCAGCGCTCTGGCACGGGTGTATGCGCAGGTGGTCTCCGACTTACTGACGCGAGGCAACGTCATACGCAGTGACGTACGGGCCATCGGCGCGCACGGCCAGACCGTGCGCCACCGGCCGCGCGAGTTCGATGGCATCGGGTATACGCTGCAATTGGTCAATCCCGCGCTGCTGGCCGAGCTAACCGGTATCGACGTGGTGGCCGACTTCCGCTCCCGGGACGTAGCGGCCGGCGGCCAGGGAGCGCCGCTGGTGCCGGCGTTCCACCGCGCCGTGTTCGGCCGGCCAGACCGTACGGTGGCGGTGCTCAATGTAGGAGGCATGGCCAATCTCACTTGCCTCGCACCCGAGGGCATCACGTTGGGTTTCGACTGTGGACCAGGCAATGCGCTCATGGACCACTGGTGCCATATACACACTGGGCGCCCGTTCGATGAAGGCGGCGCCTGGGCCGCAGCCGGCCGCGTCGTGACGGCACTGCTGCAGCAACTGCAATCCGAGGCGTACTTCCATCTGCCCCCACCCAAGAGCACAGGTCGGGATCTGTTCAACCCCGCATGGTTGGATGCCTGTCTGCAAGTGAGCGGCCCGGCGGCATCACCCCAGGATGTTCAGACCACGCTGACGGAACTCACAGCCTGGGCCTGTGCGGAGGCAACGCAGCGCTACGCATCCGGCGCGACCGAGCTTCTGGTGTGTGGCGGCGGCGCACGGAACAACCACCTGATGCGTCGCCTCGCGCAGCGCCTGCCGCAGCGCACGGTCACCTCCACTGAAACCGCCGGACTGAGCGTGGATCACGTCGAAGCCGCCGCCTTCGCCTGGTTGGCGCAGGCATTCGTGGATCGCCGCGCGGGCAATCTGGTCGCCGTGACAGGCGCCCGCGGCCCGCGCATCCTAGGCGCCCTGTACCCGGCTGATTAAGGCGACGAAAAGGCCACCCGCAGGCGGCCTTTTTTCGGAGGCAGGAACCGCTCAGACAGAGAAGCTCGAGCCGCACCCGCAAGTGGTTGTGGCATTCGGATTCTTGATGACAAACTGCGCGCCCTGGAGATCGTCCTTGTAGTCGATCTCGGCACCCGCGAGATACTGCAGGCTCATTGCGTCGATCAGCAGCGTAACGCCGTTCTTCTTCATCTGCGTGTCATCCTCGTTGGCGATCTCGTCGAAGGTGAAACCGTACTGGAAGCCGGAGCAGCCCCCGCCTTGCACGAAGACGCGAAGCTTCAGGTCGGGATTGCCCTCCTCGTCGACCAGTTCCTTCACCTTGGCCGCAGCGCTGTCGGTGAACACAAGCGGAGGCGGCGGCTCCTCGGAAGCCTGATGGGCAGGGTTCAAGTGATCGGCAACGGCACTCATGAAGACTCCTTGGCGGGGCAGCAAAGACATTATCCGCCGTTCGCCGCAGCCAGCTTCAAGGCGGGTTTCTCTTCTGCGCTCAGCGGGCGCAGTTCACCATCGATAGTGGCACCTTGGTGCATTTCAAGGACTTCGTAACGCACGTCTCCCACGATATGCGCCTTCGGCTGCAATTCAAGCAATTCGTCTGACTGGATCGGCCCATGTACGGCGCCGTTCACGATGACGTGCGCCGCCCTGACCTTGCCGACGATGCGGGCTTTCTCGCTGATCACCAAGACGCTGCGCCCCTCTCCGGAGGCCACCACGTCGCCTTGAACCTCGCCGTCGATTCGCAGCCCCTCGGTAAAACGCAACTCACCCTGGACCACGGTACCCTCGCCGATGAGCGTGCGGATCGGGGGCGGCTTCTTTCGGTTGAACATGTGATCCTTCCATCGTGCTTGGCACACCCCGAATGGGGCGCCAGTTCTTTCAGACTTTTGCGGACTGCGTGGCCTTAACGCCTCCACCCGCATCCAACACCCTCACCTGAACAGACTTCACCACCGCCTCAAGGGGGTGATCGATCGTGCCTTCTACACGCAGATACTGCTTCATCTGCAGTAGCCGATTGCCTTCGGGAGGCGCATAACTCCAAGGCTTGTCGTGCAGGGTGCCGACAAGCGTGATTTCGTACCGACCTTCGAACGTCCTGGGCGCCTTGCCTGCCTGCATCACCAGCAGTTGAAAGCGCAATTGGCCGGGCACTGGGGCCTCGGCCTGCAGGGCACGAATGGCCAAGCCCGCACCGGCCGGCAATAAGCGCTCGAAGAAGCCGAGATCCGCCTTGAGCGCAAGGTTCTCGGCTTCGATCTGCTTCATCTGCAGGACCAGCCGGTCCTGCGCTGCGCGCTCGGCCTTGAGGAGGGTGTCGGCGCTATTGGCGATGGAGACGCTGCGCTCCTGCTCCCCTCGAAGGCGGGCCATTTCTTCGCGCAGGCGCGCAAGTTCCGCGGTGGCATGCCTGTCAAGCCCGGCGATCTCCTTGCCGAACTCGAAGGCCCACATCGCGATGGCCGCGGAGAAGCCCAGCACCATTGCCACCACAGCCCAGCGAAGTGGCCACGGTAGGTCACTGCGAACGATCATGCGCGGTGCGCTAATCGACAGCCTTCGTCGAATCAGTTTCCAGCGCATTACGGTAGTGACTGAACGTGAGCCGGGAATGAAAAAGGCCGCATCGTGTGCGGCCTCTTGCATGAATTGTGCGCGGTACTCCGGTCAGCGCTTGCTGAACTGCTTACGGCGACGCGCGCCGTGCAGGCCGACCTTCTTGCGCTCCACCTCGCGGGCATCGCGGGTGACGAAGCCGGCACGGCTCAGCTCAGGCTTCAGTGCCGCGTCGTAATCGATCAGCGCTCGGGTGATGCCATGACGCACCGCGCCGGCTTGGCCGGATTCGCCGCCGCCGTGCACGTTGACTTTTACGTCAAAGGCCACCTCGTTGGCCGTCAGCATCAGAGGCTGCTTGACGATCATGATCGAGGTCTGGCGGCCGAAGTACTGCTCCACCGGCTTGCCGTTGACCAGGATCTGCCCTGTGCCCTTCTTGATGAACACACGAGCCACCGAAGACTTGCGGCGGCCGGTGCCGTAGTTCCAATTTCCGATCATCACCGCTCCTTAGATTTCCAGCACCTTGGGCTGCTGGGCGGTGTGCGGGTGCACGGCACCCGCATACACCTTCAGCTTCTTGGCCATCGCATAGCCCAGCGGACCCTTGGGCAACATGCCCTTGACGGCCTTCTCCAGGGCGCGCCCGGGATGCTTGGCCTGCATGTCCTTGAATTTGGTCGCGTAGATGCCGCCCGGGTAACCGGTGTGACGGTAGTACACCTTGTCGTTGGCCTTGTTGCCGGTGACACGGAGCTTGTCGGCATTGACGATGACGATGAAATCACCGGTATCGACGTGAGGCGTGTAGATAGGCTTGTGCTTGCCGCGTAGGCGGAGGGCGACTTCACTGGCCACCCGTCCGAGTACCTTGTCGGTCGCGTCAATCACAAACCACTCATGCGTCACCTCGGCCGGCTTGGCGCTGAAGGTCTTCATGGAATGAGTCGAGTTGGTATGCAGCCCTTGTGCCGCCACGCCGTTGGGACAGCGGTACGGCGCCGCGCATCTCCTTTCGCGGCCGGTGCCGCTTGTGAGTTGCGGCCTCTTAGGCGATGGCGATATGCGCGACGCGCCTCCCAGCGCGCTTGAGAGACGCAGCCGGCAGGCAACTTTTCCGAGGGCAGGAAGCGGAAAAAGCTTGGCATTCTAGCAGGGCCGGCCAGCAGCAAGCAGCTGTGGACCGTGGAGGCGACTTTCCGCGCGATGAAGAGCCAGCTGGACACGCGCACGATCGACCGCGGCGCACCAGAGCGCCAACCTCATGAAGCGGCGGCGAGCTCGGCAGCTTGGGGCTTGGGTGCGGCACCGGAGCCCGGCACCTCGATGGCGACGATCTGCCCGTTTTCCATGCGGATCAGGCGGTCGGCAAGATGGAAGTAGCGGTCGTCGTGCGAGATCACGAGCACCGTCTTGCCCGCGGCCTTCAGTCCGGGCAGCAGCTCGCGATAGAAGACTTCCTTGAACACCGGGTCCTGGTCGGCGGCCCATTCGTCGAACACCAGGAAAGGGCGGTCCTCGAGATAGGTCACCACCAGCGCCAGGCGCTTGCGCTGCCCCTGGGACAGCGCGCGGGTGGTGAAGGCGCCGCCGCTCACCTGCACCTTGTGCTGCAGGTGCAGCCGCGCCAGCAGTGCGTTGCCCTTGGCGTCGAGGTCGGCCGAGGGCGCGTCGAGCAGGCGATCGAACAGGTGGAAGTCGCTGAAGATCGCGCTGAAGCTTTGCCGGTAACGATCGCGATTGGCATCGTCCACCGCTTCGCCGTTCAACCGCACGCTGCCTTCTTCCGGCCGGTACAGCCCCACGAGCAGCTTGGCCAGCGTGGTCTTGCCGCTGCCATTTCCACCGACCAGGAAGGTCAGCTGTCCCGGGGCGAAGTCCAGATCGACCGGCCCCAGCGTGAACAGCTCGTCGGCCGCCTCGTGGTAGTAGCGGTGGCATACGCCGCTGAGCGTGAGGCTCTCGAAAGCTGTTGGAGGAGGCTGCGGTGCGGCAGTCTCACTGTGCTGAAGCTCGCGCGTGACCTCGTCGATGCGCGCCGCCGAAACGCGCGCCAAGTTCGCCCTCGGCAGCGCGAGCAACAGGTTCTCGAGCGGCGCCACCATGTAGACGAAGACCAGCGCGAAGCCGGTCATGACGCGGGCGCGGTCGGGCATCTCGCCCACGAGCACGAACAGCACCAGCCCGATGAAGGCATAGATCAGGAAACTGCCCCAGGCCGTCGACACCACGAAGATCGACATGCCGCGCGTGCGCTCGCGTCGCACATCCTCGATGGATGCGCCGAGTTGGTCTTCGGAAAAGCGCGCGCGCTTAAGGGCGTGCAGACGCAGCTCCTTGGCACCGTCGACCAAGGCGCGGAAGTGGCCGAACAGGCGGTCCTGCTCCTTCGATGCGGCGCTCAGGTGGCCGATGGCGCGTAGGTGCGCCAAGTGATAGCCGAGCGAACCCAGCACGATGAGCAAGGCCGCGGCCAGAAACACCTGCCACGAGAGCCAGGCCATGTAGACCAGGCAGCCCGCCACCACGATGGCGTTGACCAGGATGGCCGGAAAGGTGACGAAGAACTCCGCCACCCGGGCGCTGTGCTCCGACAAGGCCGATTGCACCCGTGGGCCGCCGATCTCCTCGAGCCGGCGGAAGTCGGTGCCGATCACGCGCTGCGAGATGAAGTGGCGCAGTTCCGCATGGGAGCGCTGGCTCAGCCGCTGGAACAAGACCGACGAGATCATGTTGGACAGGAGCGCGGCAGCGGCGAGCGCGGCGAAGCGCCAGACCAGCGCAGACCGCTCGGCGGTGCTGCCGGCGGTCAGCGCGGCATTGATCTGGGTGACGAGGAGCACACCGCACACGCCGGAAATGACGCTGGCGAGGGCGGCGCCGGTGAGCAGGAGGCGCGATTGTCTGATCAGGTGAGCAAGCACGGAAGTTCCTTCACGGCGTCAACACGATCCGCCGCAGTCCCGGATCGCGAGCGATCTGCTCCTCGCGGAAGGGAAAGCGCAACCAGTCCTTGCCTGCGTAGCGGGCTACCGGCGCCGATCCGACGCCGTTGTCCACCGCCTCCTCGTCCTGGCCGTGAGCAAGCAAGGTGTGTGCTTCCACGCCGCGCGGGCCGAAGTGCACGACCTGCAAGTAGCTGTTGGCCAGCGAGTCGGGCCCGATGCGTTCGCTGCCCGACGGATCGCACGCGATGGTGAAGTAACCCGCCGAATGGCATCCGCCGTACAGAGGCAGCCGGCGCCCACCGCTCATCACGAAGCGGCGCATGCCGACGGCTTCATCGAGTGCCAAACCTTTGGCGGTCAAGTCCTGCACCGCTGCTTTCAATGCCTGAGCCACCCGGCCGTCGTCCGAGGCGGGGGCACGCGGGGTGTCCAGCGGCGCCTCGTGCGAGAAAGGCACGCGGTACAGCGCGCGCAGCGGCACCTTTTGCAGGCGGGCCCAGAAGGCTTCCCACAGCAAGGCGCCACGATCGTCCGCGTCGGCCCGGTTGGGCCAGCGTCGCAGGATGTCACAGGCGCGCGCAACCTCGGCGTGGTTCAGGACGCACGCCTGCGCCAGCAGCTCGTCCTTGAACAGCTCGGCGGAATGGAGCCGCGGCGTCAGCGCCGCCTCCATCACTCGTCGGCTCAGCGCCTGCGCCGAACGTGGCGCAGTGCGCACCAGTTCCTGCGCGATGCGGTGGCCTAGCCGAGCGCGCAGCGACAAGGCTTGCCGTTCCCCGCCCAGCACCGACGCAAAACCTTCGAGCGGTTGCTGCGGGTTGGCGAGCCAGTAGCTGTCGTTCATGTTGGCCACGTAGTCCTCTCGCAGCAGCCCCGGAAGTGCGATGGCCGGCAGCGTGCCCGGCTGCGCGGCCGCGGGGTCTGTGGGCCAGTCACAGGCCGATCGGCTGCCGTCGAGCAAGGGCGTGTGCGGATCCATCTTGGCAAAACCCTTGGACAGCGGCGCGGCACAGGCTTCGCGAAAGGCGTCGGACACGTTGGGCACGGTGCCGATGTCGCCGTACCAGACACGCCCGTCGCCGCGGCCGATCGCCACGGTGTTGACCCAGGGCATCGCGGCCTCCTGGCGCTGGATGGCGATGAACTCGTCGAGCGACTTCGCCTGGTTCCAGTGCAAGAAGTTGCGGAAGATCCGGAAATTGTCGGCATTGACGTCGCGGATCGCGAGGGCGCGCGCCTTGCCCCAGCCGAAGGCCGGATCGCGCGCGCCGAGGTCGATCACCGGGCCGAAGCGCGTGCGGTACAGCTTGCGCGTCACGCGGCTTGCGCTGCCGTCCTCCGCGCGCACGTCGACATCGATCTCTCGCACCGCCATGGCCTCGCTGCGGCCATCGACCAGGTAGCGACTCGGATCGGCCGGGTCGAGCGTGAGTTCGAACAGGCCGAAGCGGCGCGCTGCCGACACTGTGTGGCTCCAGGCCACGCGATCGTTGAAGCCGATCATGACCACCGGCACGCCGAGAAAAGCGACTCCGGCGACATCGAGCCGGCCGGGAATGCTGAGGTGCATCTGATAGAGGCGGTCCGGTCCGCCCCAGTACCAATGCGGGTTGCCCAGCAGCACAGCCTCCCGCTCCCCGGTGGCCTGACGGCCAAAGGCGAGCATGTTGCTGCCCAGGCTGGGCTGTTCGCCAACGCTTTGTTTGAGCCTGGCCTGCACGTGCTGCGCCCCGTCCGCGCGAGACACCTGTGGCGCCGCAGGTGCGGCACGCACGATCTCCGGAATCCAGTGCACATAGCCGGCCGCGATCTGGGCAGCGACCATGCGCCGGTGGATGTCGTCTGCGGTGATCTCGCGCACCCAGGGCTCTCGCAGGCAGGTCCGCTCCGGCGTGGCGCGTCCCGCACGCGCATTGGCCAGGTAGCGGTTGTAGCCCGCGGCGAAACCCTCGACCAGTTGAATCAGCTCCGGCGGATGCTGGGCACGGTATTGCGCGATCGCCGCGTCGTCCGCGAAGGCGCGGAAGAAGAAGTCGAGCTCGAGGTTCTTCGGCCGCCCGAAAGTGGAATCGCGAGCCGGCCGTGCGTCGGCGCCGAAGAACCATGCACGCCGGCCCTCGTAGGTGACAAAGGCTTCCGCCAGCGTGCACAGCGCATCCTGCGCCTGCACATAACCGACGCCCACGCCAAGATCGCGCCAGCCGGTGGCGCGCAGATGCGGGATGCCGTCCGTGGTGCGGCGGATCTCGACGCCGCCGCCGCCGTGCGCCTGGGAGGTGGTGGCCGCGCAAAGCAGGGCCACCGTCAGCACGATTGCCGCAGCCGTCCTTAGTGGGTTCTTATGCATCTCCCTAAGACGGCCGAGACACGGGCGTGTTTAGTCCCTATTGATTTCTGAGTTCACGACATACCCCGCCGTTCGGGCTGAGCCTGTCGAAGCCAGCGTGCACCTCCCCTTTCCGTTCGGGCTGAGCCTGTCGAAGCCAGCGTGCCGGCACGAACGGATAGGAGAGCGTCATGACTTACGGAAACCCCAGTAAACAACCACCCCGCCACTTCGTCTTGCTTGACACAACCCCCTCCGGGAGATCCGCGATGCAATCCTCTCCAAGCCTGCCGACTGGCGAAGTCGAACTCGGCCGGCGCCACGACGCGCTCACGCGGCCTTACACGCTGGTTCCCAACGCCCTGCTGCGGCGGCAGGCCGAGCGCGAGTCGAATGCGCGCAGCTATCCGCGCCGCATTCCGTTGGCGCTCAAGCGCGCGCACGGCATCTATGTGGAGGACGTGGAAGGCCACGTCTTCATCGACTGCCTGGCCGGCGCCGGCACGCTCGCCCTGGGCCACAACCACCCCGTGGTCATCGAAGCGATCCGCCGGGTGCTGGACGATGGCCTTCCGCTTCACACGCTGGACCTGACCACCCCGGTCAAGGACCGCTTCATGCAGGACCTGTTCGACCTGCTCCCGGCCGGCTTCGCGCGCGACGCCAAAGTGCAGTTTTGCGGCCCCACCGGCACGGACGCGGTCGAAGCCGCACTGAAGCTCGTGAAGACAGCCACCGGCCGCGGCACGATGCTGTCGTTCCAGGGTGCCTATCACGGCATGACTCAGGGCGCGCTGCAGCTGATGGGCAGCCTGGGCCCGAAGCCTCCGCTGGGCGGCATCCTGCAAGGCGTGCAGTTCCTGCCTTTTCCTTATGACTACCGCTGCCCCTTCGGCTTGGGCGGCCAGGCCGGCGTGCAGGCCGGGCTGCGCTACATCGATACCGTACTGAACGACCCGGAAGGCGGCGTGCCCGCGGCCGCCGGCATGATTTTCGAAGCCGTGCAAGGCGAAGGAGGCGTGGTGCCGGCGCCCGACGCCTGGGTGCGCGGCATCCGCCAGCTGACGCAGGACGCCAGCGTGCCGCTCATCGTCGACGAGGTGCAGACCGGATTCGGCCGCACCGGCCGCCTGTTCGCCTTCGAGCACGCCGGCATCGTGCCGGACGTGGTGGTGCTGTCCAAGGCGATCGGCGGAAGCCTGCCGCTGTCGGTGGTGGTGTATCGCGGCGAGCTCGACCAGTGGAAGCCCGGTGCGCACGCCGGCACCTTCCGCGGCAACCAGCTGGCGATGGCCGCGGGCTCCGCCACCCTGCGCTTCATCGAGGCGGAACGCCTGCACGAAAACGCGCAGCGGGCGGGGCAGCGGCTGATGGCCGGACTGACTCAATTGCAACGCGACTTCCCGCAGATCGGCGACGTGCGCGGCCGCGGCCTGATGGTGGGCGCCGAGATCATCGACCCCGCCGCGCCGCGCAACGCGCATGGCCAATTGCAGGCTGCACCGGCCTGGGCGAAAGCCTTGCAGGCGCAATGCCTGCGCCACGGGCTGATCGTCGAGCTGGGCGGTCGGCACGGCAGCGTGGTGCGCTTCCTGCCGCCGCTCATCATCACGGAGCGCCAGGTCGATCTCGTCGTCGAGATCGTCGCGTGCGCGGCCGGCAAGGTGTTGCGGGACACAGCGGCCCTGGCGCACTAGCCGCGGCGCCCCGGCCACTCTGAGGCCGGGGGCTGACCACGGCCTACTAAAAAGCTCTACGCGCCATGTGCCTGCACGGGAACTTTGCAGTTCAACGGGCGCCAGCCGCGATCCCCGTTTCATGCGTCGGGGTCGGGCCGCCCGATGACTATTAAGGTTAGGTCACGACACTTTCCGATCCGTTCGCACTGACCCTTCGACAAGCTCAGGACTAAAGGCAAGTCGAAGCGCCTGCATCCGGTGCGCAATGGCTTCAACGAGCTCGGCCCGAACGGAGGGGTATGTCGTGGAGCGGGCCAACCTGGCCAGCTTCATGGCGTACGGTCTTGATGCGCTCGCCCGAAGGTCGTGAACTCGACGACGGCGCCACGACGTGACAGTCCCAGCCAAGTGCGGTGAAGTGGCGCTGCAGGACAAAGCCGCAGAGGCCGCCCGCGTACACGATGTGCAGCTTGTGACCGGCACCGACCACCTCGCGCATCGACTTGGTCACAGCATTGACGCCTCCACAACCCGTCCCGAAATGGCGCATCTCGGCGCCGCGTGGCGCGTGGCCACTGCGATGTCGATGCCGTCCTTGTGAACGTCCAGACCTACGAACAGAGTGCTAGATGTCAAGTCCCGGGTGATCATATGGTCTCCGAGAGAATAGTTCGGGTCGCTCG
>CBFHAS010000061.1:0-24909 GCA_965653625.1 uncultured Burkholderiaceae bacterium
GGTGCCGCTGGCGCGCCCGGGGTGCCGCTGATGAACACTGCTGCGGGCGCGGTTTCCTTGCGCGATCCGCATGCCAGGCAGCGCACCTCTGCGCTGCTGCTGGCGCTGGTGGTGCTCTGGCCGGTGCTCGTGCTGGCCGAGTTCGCGCCGGCCCGGCTGTTCGACGCGGGCCATCTCCATGTGATGGGCGACTTTCTTCGCGCCTTCGTTCCGCCCGAGACGTCGTCCGCCTTTCTCGGACTGCTTTTCACCGCCACGCTCGAAACGCTCGCCATGGCCACGGCCGGCGTGGCCATGGCCCTGGTGCTGGCCGTGCCGCTGGCGCTGGCCATGACGCGCGGCCTGTCCATTTCGCGCATCGGCCCGGGGCCAGGGGCGCACCTGGGTGCCGCGCGCCGACACGCCGCGCGCGCCGCGCTGGCCGTGCTGAGGGCGGTTCCTGAAGTAGTGTGGGCGCTGGTGTTCGTGCGCGCGCTGGGGCTGGGGCCCGGTGCTGGCGTGATGGCACTTGCCATCACCTACAGCGGCATGCTGGGCAAGGTTTACGCCGAGATCCTCGAATCGGCCGATAGCCGCCCCGCACGCGCGCTGCTGGAGGCGGGCAGCGGGCGCCTCTCGGCTCTGGCCTACGGGCTGCTGCCTGCGGCGGCCCAGGAACTGGCCTCCTATACGGTGTATCGCTGGGAATGCGCCGTGCGCGCCTCGGTGGTCATGGGTTTCGTGGGTGCGGGCGGCTTGGGCCAGCTGATGGACCAGTCGATGAAGATGCTCAATGGCGGCGAGGCCAGCACCATCCTGCTCACCTTCTTGCTGCTGGTGCTGCTGGCCGATGCGCTGAGCGCCTCGCTGCGCCGGTTGCTCGCATGACCACGACGCGCCGCGACGGGCTCACTGCGGGCGAGCTGGCACAGGCGGCGAGGCCGTGCGTTGTCTGCGTGGCGGTGTTGCTGGCGTTGGCGATCGCCGTGGTGTCGAGTTTCGCGTGGCTCGCGATCGACTTTCGCGCTCTCTTCGGCTCGGAATCGCTGCGTGCCATGGGGCGCTTCATCGCCGAGTTCTATCCGCCCGACCTGACGCCGAGTTTCGTTGCGCGTACCGCCTGGGGTGCACTGCAAACGCTCGCCGTGTCCGCGCTCGGGACGCTGCTGGCCATGGCCGGCGGTGCCGTGTTGGCGCTGCCCGCCGCCGGGCGCCTGGGTGGCGCGCCCAGGGCCATCGCGCGCCTGCTGCTCAACGCCCTGCGCAGCGTGCCGGAGCTGGTGTGGGCCGCGCTGATGGTGTTGGCCGCGGGGCTCGGCCCCTTCGCGGGGGCGCTGGCGCTGGCCTTGCACACCACGGGCGTGCTGGGTCGCCTGTTCGCCGAGACGCTGGAGAACGCCCCGCGCGAACCGGAGGAGGCCTTGCTGAACGCGGGCAGCGGTGCCATCGCGGCGTTCGTCTACGGCACGCTGCCCGGCGTGGCGGCCCAGGCACTCGCCTATTCGCTGTACCGATGGGAGATGAACATCCGCATGGCCGCGGTGCTGGGTTTCGTAGGCGCGGGTGGGCTAGGGCAGATGTTGTACTACCACTTGTCGATCTTCCAGCAGGCGCAGGCCGCCACCGCGCTGCTGGCCGTGGTGCTGCTCGTCTTTGCGGTGGATGCGCTCAGCAGCGCGTGGCGTCGCGGGCTCGCGCCGGCCTACGGGTGAGGGCGCCGGTACGCGCCATGGGCACGTGGGTTGCCGGAGTGGCCATGATGCGCGCGGCTCGTCGAACGCCGCGCTGAGAGGAGTCCACCATGTCCATTGCTGTCCGTGCAGGCCGCCCGCCGGACCATCCCGGCCGGGAGCGCGCCGACCATGCCAATCTCGAGCCGCGCCGGCAAGTGAAGCATCCCGAGGTATCGGTGCCGCAACGTCGCGGCAAGAAGGTGCCGGCGCTTCGGAAGGCTGCCGCGCTAGCGAGCCGCTGACCAGCGTGATGAACCGGTGCCCTACGCAGGGTGTCGCCGGGGCGCACGCGGTACGGATCGCTGGGCGGCAGCTCGTTGCCGGCCCATGGCCAGCGCAGCATGCCGCGCTGCGCCAGCGTGGCGGGCCGGGCGCCGCGCTCGTCTGCGGCCGATGGCAGGCGCAGCAGTCGGGCTACTTCGCGGGCCGGTCGGTCGCCGCACAGGCGGCGAGCGCCTTGCGGGCGGAGGCGATGTCCTTGTGGGTGTTCGGGTTGCCCAGGCAGGTGTCGTCCTGTTCGACAAGCACCCGGCCGTCGTGCTGCTTCAGGCGCAGCAGCACGGTCATGTAGCGCCAGTCGTCGCCGATGTCCTCGGGGCGGCTGGCCAGCGGCTCGTCGGTGAGGTAGTAGCTGATGGAGAACAGCAAGGCGTCCTCGCCGGGCGCGCGGCCCAGGGCGTTGGCGCCGTTGCACCAAGTGCGGCCTCCGGCCTCCTCCAGCCGCACGGGCTGGCTGGCAAGCGGCCTGAGCATGTCGTCGTAGACGAACAGGGCGCAAACGCCGCCGCCGGGGATTGGTTTGGAATGGCCTCCTCTTTCCATGGCTGCGTCGCGGTAAGCGTTTTGTTCCTTGGATCGGTACTGCAGCCCCGCGACGTAGTAGCTGCCGCCGTTCCAGGTCATGTGGAAGATGTTGATGCTTTCTGAAGACCCCTCCTCGAAGCCTTGTGCAACCTGGTCGCGGTTGATGGCGGCCAGGACGGGTGCCTCCCCCCCGGCGGAACGAAAGGCGCGTTGCATCCGCGTCAAGGCCCGCGACTCCTCCACGGAACGCGGCGTGGGGACATCCAGATCCTCCGGTCGGTCCCACTTCTTGCGCCAGCCGGCCTTGTCGGTGACCCATTCGTATACCCTGTCGAGCCGGATCTCGGCTTGGGCTGCGCTGGCCTGCAGCCCCAGGGCGACGAGGAGGACGCTAGCCGGCAGTCTTCTTTTGAGCGGCACGGTGTTTCTCATAAGCGGTACGAAGCTTGGTGTGGTAGCTGAAGATCTTGTATTGGGCGCCGTTGTAGTAGAGGGCGATCTTGTCCCAGTCCTTGGCCTTGACGGCCTTCCACAGCTTGCCATCCGCCTTGTGGCGGATGAAGGTCGCCAGCATCTCGATTTGCTTCACCTCGGAGGTGCACAAAAGCTCGATGAACGCGGCAGGGGTCGGCATACGGCACGTCGCGTACTCCCTGCCCGTGACCTGGAACTTTCCCCAGGAACAGGACTGGAGGGCGGCGTCGGCGTCGAGCCTGTATGCCTTGATCAGGCGCAGGTAGCTGCGGCTGCCGTAGATGTCTACCTCGCCGACCGAGCCCGAAGGCATGTCCTTGTCCTGGTGGCCCAGGCGCGAACGCGAGCGGAACGGCTTGGGCCAGGAGATGTCGGGGTCGTGGTCGTGCCGGCCGCTGGTGAGCTGGCTGAAGTAGTGCCGCTCGTACAGGATGTTGGGCCGCCACAGGCCGCCGGCCTTGTTCACCAGCACGAATGCCGCTTCCTTGGACTCGACATCGGCTATGGCCTTCAGCACGGCGGTTTCGCATTTCAGCCCTTCGGCCGTGTCCGACCATAGCTTCTCAGTGATCGCCTCCCCGCTGTACAAGCGGAACAGGTCCATCAGCCCCTGCGGCAGGTCCACCGCGACCTGCAGCACCGGCTGGCCGAGCGCGCCCTTGGCGACGCGGGTCCTGACGGCCGGGTTGTTCTTCGTCGCCTCGCCCTGGGGCGAGGGCAAGGCAGGCCGCGGCGGCCGGGCCGTGCCGGGCGCCGCGGTGGACACACCGGCCGGATGCGGCCCGGTGTGCCCGGGGAACACCAGCGCACCGCTGACCAGCGTGATGAACCGGTGCCCCACGCCGGCGCTTGTGTCCACCAGGTGGCGCCAGCGGCCATGCACGTCCTGCACGCTCAGTGCGAGCGCGCTGCCCGCATCCTTCACCACCTGCTGCGCGACGGTCCCGTCGGCGCCGGTGCGGCCCTGCGTCACGTGCCCGTCGATGCTCAGCCGGTACGGCAGGCTCGCGATGGGGTGGCGCAGGGCGTCGAGGAACTGCACGCTCAGGCCGCGGGCGCTGGCGTGCGACAGGTACAAGGTCTGGCCGGCCTGCAGCCGGCGCGGGTCGGCCAGACCATTCAGACGCTGCAGTTCCGCCGTGCTGCGGCCCGAGCGCTTGGCGATGCCGCTCAGGGTGTCGCCGGGGCGCACGCGGTACGGATCGCTCGGCGGCGGTTCGTTGCCGGCCCAGAGCCAGCGCAGCATGCCGCGTTCCGCCAGCGCGGCGGGCCGGGAGTCGGCGCCATTGCCGGCCTCGTCTTCGGCTGGCTCTTCCACCTCGTGCTCGATCACCCACTCCGGGCCGACCCATTGCCAGTAGCGCAGCGGCTCGGCCTGTGCGGTGACGACGGCGGCGGTCATGTCGGCCGACGGCGGGCGGTCAAGCCGCGCGGCGAGCGTCGGGCGATCCGGCCCCCCGCTGATCGCGTGGATCTCGCCCGCAGGCTCCCATGGCAGCCAGGCATCGGGGAAGTCGCCGAAGTCCAGCGCCTGGCTGAAGTTCGACGCGGCACCGGCAGCGTGGGATGACGGGGCGAAGCCGGTTGGCACCACTGCGGCGGGGGCAGCGGCCTGGCCTTGGCTCAGACCAGCCCACTCGTCGCTCGTGAAGTCCATGCCTGCGAAGTTCTGCGATGCCTTCAGCTTCGGTGGTGGATGGCAACGGCACAGGCAGAGGTCGTTCTCCAGTGCAATCTGCCGGCCGTTGGGCAGCGTGTAGGGGCGTCGGGGCGCGACGCACTTGAGAAGGCCCCTGGATTTGCACGCGGGGCAGTCGATCGGTGCGCCTTCGAAGGCGGCACCGCGGCCGTCGAAGTTGACGACCGGCAGCCCTTCGGCCACCACACCGCCGGCGGTGGTCAAGTCGCCCTGAAGAATGAAGTTGCGTCGCACCCGGAGCCTCGCCTCGTTCGTTGTTCTTGTCGGCGGCGCAGCATACCCGCTGAGCCCATGAGCCGCGCCGCCCCGTGAGCGCCGCGTCGAAGAGGAGTTCTCCATGTCCATCGTCCGCAGCCCACCCCCCGTAAGAGACAAGAAAACTTGGGTCAGTCGCAGTTCCCGTGCTCGCTGGAGAGCTTGCTCACCCAGCTCTTCTGACAGGCTCCATGTGGTGCCACACCGTCGGTCCGCCCCGCACGGCGAAGTTCTGGAATGACAGCGAGATGCTCGGCTCGAGCGAACGCACCGCGTGCCACCACCCGATCGGCAACAGCAGCAGATCACCGGGTGCGACCACGGTTTCCAGCACGCTCACGTTGCGGAACGCCGGGAAGCGCTCGTAGTCCGGATCGTCAATGTCGATCGAGCTGAAGCAAGAGGTGTCATTGGCGACATTGCCGATCTCGTACGGCGGGATCAACCGCACCAGCTTGCGTCCGTACACCTGACCGAAGAGGATGTTGGACGAGTCGTGGTGCAAGGGCGTGATCGTGCTCGCGCCACCCATCCAAAGGCGCGGCACAGGGCCCGATGTCGCGTCGAGGATGCCTTCCAGGTGGCCAAAGTCCTTGTGCAGTTCGGCGAACTCGGGCCGCCTGAGGAAGTCGTTCTTGCCGGTGAGATAGACGTCGTTGCCGGCACTCGGCAACATGTCGATGAACCCAGCGAGCGGCATCCAACGGCGGTGGCTGTTGAATTGCTCGTCGTAGAGAGGATTGCTGTCGCGACCAGCCTGCACTTCGATGCGGACATCGCCGAAGCGGTCGGCGAAAAAACCCGGCGTCCACGTCGAAAGCGCCTTCCATGTCGACATCAGGCCGCGCAGCAGCACCGGCCGGTTGGCGAAGTAGAACTCGTCGAAAAACCGCCGCGGCTCGATCTCTTCGACGATGGGAATCGAACTGACGGCGCTCGACTGGCGCAGTTGACGGGCCAACGCGTCCATCAGGCTGTCAAGCTTGTTGCGCGTGCGCGCGGCGGCGAGCCCTGCCTGGAGGATCGGATCGCGCCTGATCAGCTGGACCTCGGTCGCCGGGTCGATGACTCCGGGATGGAGTTCGGCAAGCCCGAGCTCGACCTCGGCCGCGTCCAAGCCATCGAGCAGGCGGGCAGCGACCCAGCCGCGCACATGAGGCGGCAATGTGGATTCCGGCGCGGCCTGCGTACCCCCAGCAGCAGCGTCGATGAAGTGAAGAGCGGATTCAGAAGGATGCGTGTGTTGAGTCATTTCGCGCACTTGCCATTCGCGTCACGAGATACGGGCTCGTTGCACGTCCACTGGGAGCCGAGCCGTGAACCCTTTGGTTGGCTGTTCGCCTCGCGCAGCAGGATTGGCGAATCGATCGACTGGTGCACATTGGGAGCTTCCCTTGCCAAACCCGGCAAAGCCGCGGCTGTGGGGTTTGGCGATCGCGTGGCCGGGCTAAGCGAGCGTATTGCGCTGCGCTGCTTCACCAGCAACCCGAGCATTGCGTCGACAGCCTGAACTTCTGCGCAAGGCGCCGTGGGCGCGCGAGAAGGTCGAGAGCCTCTACCTTTTCATGCTGCGCGAGGCGAAGCGACTGCCAGGCGTCCGGCTAATCCTCACTCGCTCGGTTCGTGCCGCTTCAAGAAACCCCTTGCCAGATCCAGGATCGCCCGCGACTGGCATTCCTCGGCCAGCGTGCGGAGATGCCGCGCGAGCGCGCCGTAGCGTGCACCGAGCGCTTCTATGCGATCGGCATGGGCCGAGATGCTGCGCATGTTTCCCGTCTGCGCCAGGCGGTACAGCATCTCGGTTTCCGCTGCCGGTGGCGCGATGAGCGACTCTTCCGTGGGGAGGGGTGGCTTCGCGCGCGGCGGCGATTCGTCGGGAATCCATGTCAGGTGCAGCAGCGTGCCGATCTTCTGCACCAACTGATCCAGGTCGAGCGGCTTGGGCAGGAAGGCGTCGGCGCCCGCGTCGATGCTGGCCTGCCTGTCTGACGCCGACGCGCTGGCCGACACGACGATGATCGGGATGCTCCTGAGCGACGGCAGTCGGCGAATCCGCTGCATTGCCTCCAGGCCGTCCATCTCGGGCATCACGCCGTCCATCACGATCAGGTCGGGGTGTGTCGCTTCGGCTTGCGCCAGCGCCGCCGTGCCGTTGCTGGCCTCCAAAGTATCGAACCCGAGTGAGAACAGCACGTCGACGAGCACTCTGCGGTTGGCCTCGATGTCGTCGGCCACCAGCAGCCTGCGACGAGTTCCCTTGTAGCCGGCAACGCGAGGCGCTGCGCGTCTGGGTTCGCGCCCGAGCTGGTGCGGCGCGGTGGGCAGCTCGAGCTCGAACCAGAATCGGCTGCCCTCTCCAAGGCGGCTCTCGACATGGATGTCGCCGCCCATCAGCCGCACCAATTCGCGGCTGATGGACAGGCCCAGCCCGGTGCCGCCGTAGCGGCGCTGCACGTACGCGTCCTGCTGGAACGGCTCGAAAAGGCTTGCCAGCAGCTCGGGTGCGATCCCGATGCCGCTGTCCTCAACCTCGAAGCGCACTTGAAGGCGGCGCTCGCCGCCATTGAGCCACCGCGCCCGCAGAATCACCTGGCCGCGATCGGTGAACTTGACGGCGTTCCCCAGGAGGTTCAGCAGCACCTGACGCAGCCGCCGTTCGTCGAACCGGACCGCAAGCTCGAGCCCATCGAGGTAGTCGAGCGTGAATGTCAGCCCTTTCTCCCTGGCTTTGAGGTCGAGAACTTCCTTGATCGAGAGCAGGAAGTCGCGCAGGACGATCGGCTCTGCAAGAAGATTCAACTTGCCGGCCTCGATGCGCGACAGGTCCAGGATGTCATTGATGAGCATCAGCAGGTGCTCGCCGCTGCGATGAATGATCTCGATCTGCGCGGCCTTCCTGTCGTCCAGGCTCCTGTCGTACTTGAGGATTTGCGCATAGCCAAGGATGGCGTTCAAAGGCGTTCGCAGCTCGTGGCTCATCGTTGCGAGAAACGCGCTCTTGGCCCGGTTGGCCGCATCGGCCACGCGCCGCGCCCCGCGTTCCGCTTCAGCTTGCCGCCGCTCGCTGAGGTCGAGCACGAACGCCACGCCGTTGGCCTGCGATCCTTCGAGGAAGGCGCCGCCCAGCAGTACCGGGATGCGCCGGCCGTCCTTGCGAATCAACTCCTTCTCGTATGGCGTGCACTTGCCGACTTGCCGCAGCTCGGCCAGCGCGCGCTCATCGACGCCGCAGTGTTCCGTGGGCGTCATGTCGTTCCATCGCACAGCACCGGAAAGAAGCTCCTGGCGGGTGTATCCCACCAGGTCCAGGAAGGCTCCGTTTGCGTCGGAGATGCCGCCCTCCACATCCCAGAAGAAGACGCCAATGATGTTGGCCTCCACCACGCGGCGGATGCGGCTTTCGCGCTCGCGCAAGCTCGTCTCGGCCTGCTCGCGTCTGCGGTTCTCGCGCTGCAGGTCCGCCACCAGGAGGGCGTTTTCGAGCGAGATCGCGGCCTGCGCGGCCAGCAGCTCCAGCAGCATCACCCGCTGCGGCACGAAGGCGTGCGTGACGAGGTTGTTCTCCAGGTAGAGTAAGCCCAGCAGCGTCGATTGCCGCAGGATCGGCAGGCACAGCACCGACTTCGGCCGCCGGTGGGACCAGCACGGGTCGGTGGAGAACGAGTTCGGCTGTGCGGCGTCGGCCAGAAATACTGACGCACGGCTGCGCTTCACGACGTTGATGAGGCTCCACGGCAAGCGAGGCTGCGGCAGTGCCGCGTCACGGTGAAGCACCACACGAACCGCATCCTCCTGCCCACCGACGCTGGCTTCGGCCGCCAGGCCCAGGCTGTCGTCGCGAGCCAGCAGCAAGCAGGCGCTCTGGGCGCCGGCGTTTTCGAGCACGATGCGCAGGAGGGTGTCGACCAACTCGTCGAGCACGATGCAGCCTGAGATGGCTTGTGAAGCTTTGGTCACGGCCAGCAGATCGAGTTGTGCCAACGTGGAGGCGTGCTCGTGCGGTGCGATTGACCGCGCGTGGTGGGGATCGAGCTGCCTCAGCTTGCCCTCGGCACCCCACTGCGCATAGCGTTCGCACGCCTGCCGAGAGTAGTTGTGCGCGAACACATCGAACTTTCGTTGCCGGTAGAACGCCGCTGCCAACTCGTAGGCCAGCGCCTCGTTGTGAACCAGTGCGTTCTCGTGCGCTGACCGAATGGCCTCTTCGTACAGGCGCATCGCGTCGAATTCGCGCCCTTCCAGGCGCGCGTACTCCGCGCCTACCAGCGCAGCCCGGTCGGCAAAGTTTTCGGGGCAGTTCCCTGACCACACTTCAAGCTGCCTTCGGTGGACATTCAGCGCGTCCAAATGCTCTGATCGCGGGTCGGCCGTCTGCGCATCGCAACATGCGGCCCGTGTCAGTGCGGCATAGAAGTGATACTCGGCCACCTCCAGATGGGACGGCACGGTCCAGAGATACTGCTTTGCCTTGACCGCCGCATCCATGGCTGACGCCATATCGCCGGCCAGATAGCGAGCCTGCAGCTTGCGCACCCAATACCACCCGGCGGCAACGGGCAGGCGTGAGCCGTCTTCGAGACGAGCTTCAAAGCCGCCTTCGTCGAACTGGTCGTCGCTGAAGCAGCCGAACCTCGGAGTCAGACCGCGTAGCGTGCGGATCAACCCAAGCAGTCCGGTCATGATGTCTGCGATCAGTCCGAAGCGCGCATTGCGCGCGAATTCAAGACCCCTCTCGGCTTCGCGTTGCACTTGTACAAGGGATTCGCCCGCGGCCAGCATCGCTGTGACGAGGTTGCAGCAGCTGTAGGCCGCAAAGGTTAGATCGCCCAGGTCGTAGGCTGCCTTGAAGGCGCGTCGCGCCAGCGCGGGGCCGGTGCGAAGGCGCTGCGCCCACGGATTGACGACGTGCGAATAGTCAAGATAGACGCGAGCCCTGAAGCGGTGAAAACCACGCTTTTCGACGAGGTCCAGCCCCAACTGGCCGAAGCGGAAAGCAGCCTGATAGTGGTCCAGGCGCGATCCGAGCAACAGCCCGAGCCATACATATGCCAGGCAGGATCCGTCGCTATGCCCGTGCGCCAGGCTGAGATTCGCCATGCGAGCCACCACCAGGAAGAGCAGGTTCTGGTCGGTGAACAGCGCGGGCGGAAGAAGCGTTGTGAGCACGTCGAGTGTCCCGCCCTGGCCTGAATCTTTCATCCGCGGCAGGTCGATCAGCTCCTCAATCGTGGTGGTTCCAAGCTGGTCCCAGATCTGGTCGAGCTCACCCTGTACTTCGGCCTGGCTGGGATGCGGCGACCACTCCACGCCCACGCGCCGTAGGTAATCGAGCCCGACCTCTACGGCCAGGTCGCATCGGTCGAGGGTGGTGAACAGGTTGACTCGCACGCAGGTCAATGCCGCCAGATCGGCCCGCGTGGCGGCGCGATCGGCGATCTCGGCCAGATGGGCTTGCGCAACGGCGAGCTCACCGGTCAGGTACTCGAACTCCGCGCGGTGGAAGTGAAGCGCGAAGGCGAGCTCGGGGCGCCGCTCCCACGCCTGGTCCGACAGCAGCGCGCATCCCGTCGAGAAGTACGCGAGCGCTGCGGCATAGGCGCTCGATTCCCTCGCGCGGCGGCCTGCGACAAGGTCGAGTTCGGCAAGCCGCTCGCGCTCGGCCGGCGAGTCGATCAAATCGACACCGCGATTGAACTGGTTGACGATGTCGAAGATCTCGTTTTCGATCTGCTCGGGCGGGGTGCGCGAGGCGAGCAGGCGCCCCAGGCGCAGGTGCTGGGCGGCGCGTTCGCCCGGTGCCACCAGCACGTACGCCGCCTCCTGGATGCGATCGTGAAGAAACGCGTAGCTCGTGTCGGCCCGGAATACCAGGCCCGCGCGCACCGCGTCGGCGAGAGCATCGTGTACCTGTGCCTCGGAGGTGCCGTGGACCAGGCTAAGGCGAGCCGCCGTGGCTTTGCCGCCCAGGCATCCGAGCAGCTTCACCACATCCTGCGTGGCCGCAGGCAGCCGGTGCAGCTTGCCGAGCATCAGGTGGACCACGTTGTCGGTGAAGCTCTTGGCCCGGATGCCTGCGAGATCCCAGGTCCACGTGCCCTGCACGGGATCGAATGCGATCAGCCCTTCATCGGCAAGCGCGGTGATGAACTGGATGACAAAGAATGGGTTGCCACCGGTCTTTTCGTGCACCAGCGCAGCCAGGCGCTGAGCGTGCGCGGGCGTGCAGTGCAGCGTGTCCGCGACGAGGCGCTTCACATCCCCTGCGGACAGCGGCGCAAGTTCGATGCGGTGCACGGGCACCACTGCCGCCCTGCGGATCGCGGCCAGCGTCCGCATCAGCGGGTGGAGTGCATCGACCTCGTTGTCGCGAAAGGCGCCGATCAGCAGCAGGTGGCGCAGGCCGGGATCGGTGAGGAGGTGTTCGAGCAACTCCAGCGATGCGGCGTCCAGCCACTGCAGGTCATCGAGGAACAGCACCAGCGGGTGCTCCGGCCGGGCGAACACGCCGATGAAGCGGCCGAACATCGTATGAAACCGGCTTTGCGCGTCCGGCGATGAAAGTTCCTGCACCGGCGGCTGAACGCCGATGACCCACTCCAGCTCCGGAACCAGCTTGGCGATGAGCGCTGCATTCGGCTCCAGCGCGGCCTGCAGTGCGCGTCGCCACTCGCCAAGCTCGGTCTCGCTTTGTCCGAGGATCTGGCGCACGAGCGCTCGGAATGCCTGGGCCAGCGTGTCGTAGGGGATGCCCCGCTTGTACTGATCGAGCTTGCCGGCGGCGAAGAGACCGTGGCGGGGAAAGAGCTGCTTGTGCAACTCGTTGACCACCGACGACTTGCCGGCGCCCGAGTAGCCGGCGACGAGCACGAGCTCGGGCGTCCCCTGCGCGGCGACACGATCGAACGCGGCGCCGAGCAGCTCGGTCGCGGCCGTGCGGCCATACAGCTTCTCGGGAATCAGCAACTGCGCGGGCACATCGTGGGTACCCAGCGCGAACGCATCGATGCGGCCTTGCGACTGCCATTGAGCGAGGCAGCGGTGAAGATCAGCCTCGAGGCCAGAGGCGGTCTGGTAGCGGTCCTCCGCCGCTTTCGCCAGCAGCTTCATCACGATCCCGGACAGCATCGGCGACACGCCGTGCACGCGCTGGTCCGGCGGCGTTGCCTGGCGCGCCAGGTGGCAGTGGAACAACTCCATCGGGTCTGTGGCGTTGAACGGCAGCACGCCGGTCAGCATTTCGTAAAGCGATACGCCCAACGCATACAGGTCGCTGCGCGAATCGACTGAACGGTTCATGCGGCCCGTCTGCTCGGGAGCCATGTACGCCAGCGTGCCGGCGATGTCGTTGAGCGGCGCCAGCGGCTGGTGCTCGCGCGGCTGGCGTGTCGCGATGCCGAAGCCCATGAGATGAACGCCCCCGGTGGCGGGGTCCACCATCACATTCGCCGGCCTGATGTCCTTGTGGATGAGGCCGCGCTCGTGCAAGAGCGCGACAGCGGCCGCCAGCGCGATGGCGATGCGTAGAAACGCCTCGCATGGCATCGGCTGGCCGATCAGGCTGTCCAGCGGCACGCCGCCCGGGTCTGCCAGCAGAAGCACCGGGCGGCCATCCCAATGCACGAGTTCAAGCGGGTGCACCGCCGCCGAGGCTGCGTCGAGCAGGTCTTGTAGCGAATGCTCGTGGACGAGTTGAGAAACGTTGTCGGCCGCTGCGAGGTGTGCAGGTACCTTCAGTAGTTTGGGCTCGCGCCCACCGGCCGGGTGGGCCCGGTACAGGTTGAAAGCAACATCGCGGCGCAGAAGCTCCAGCCGCCAGCCGGGCGGCGCTGCTGGTGGCATCTCTGTGCCGACCGTGCGCGCGGAACCTGCGGGAGTGGTCAAAGAGCGCCTCATGGTCCTGCCGGTTACTTGGTACCCGCCTTTCGTGAATCCGGGGTCGCCGCGAGGCACACCGCGGCGACCACGAGCACGCCGTACGCGATGGGTTCATAGGCCGGATGGAGTCCCATCGCCGAGATGCCGACGCGAAGCACGGTGATCGTGAGGGCGCCGATCAGCGTACGCATGAGGCCTCCCACGCCGCCCGTCATCGCCGTGCCGCCGATCAGCACGGCGGCGATGCTCGGCAGCAGGAGGCTGTCAGCGATGGTCGGGCTGCCGCTCGATGTGCGCGCCACCATCGCCGTGCCGGCCAGGCCCGAGAAGAGCCCGGACAGCGCGAAGGCGCCGATCTTGACCCGCTCGATGCGGATGCCGCTCAGGCACGCTGCGCGCGCGTTCAGGCCGATGGCGCGGACGTGCCGGCCGAAGGGCAGCCAGCGCAACAAAGCGGCCACCACGGCAAGCGCCAACGCCGCGAACGCGAAGGAGTGCGGCAGGCCTGCGCTGCTGCCGTCGAGCCAGGCGACGGCCTCCATGCCTTCACTGACCGGCACGGTGGTGCGGCCGATCATGAGTGCGAGTCCCGACCACATGCCGAGCCCGGCAAGCGTGACGATGACTGAAGGGATTTGCGCGCGGGCATGGACGAAACCCTGGAACATTCCGGCCAAGGTGGTCAGCGCGAGCACACCCAGCACGCCGGCAGCGCCGGTCGAAGGCAAAGCGAAAGCAATCAACACCGATGCCAGCGCTGCGAGCGCGGCCATCGACAGGTCGATCCCGCCCAGCAAGATCACGACAGTCTGCGCGGTGGCGAGTAGAAGGATGACGCTCGACTCGCCGGCCAGCGTGCTGAGGTTGTCGAACGAGACGAGCGCCGGCTGCACCGATCCCATGGCGGCCAGCAGCGCCAGCAGCACCGCAAACGGCAAGGCAGGCATGGAGCGGACAAGCGGCCCGTTCATATTGGCGCTACAGCATGCTTTGCAGCACGCGGAGTTCGGAAGGCCGGGCCGCCCCGGCGGGAAAGTGATTCGCGATGGCGCCGTCCTTCATTACGATCAGGCTGTCGCAAAGCGCGACCAGTTCCTCCACCGTGTCGGCGATCAGTACGATGGCGATGCCGCTGCCTGCCATCTCCCCGATCATGGTGATCATTTCCTCCCTGGCGCCCACGTCGAGACCGCAAAAGGGATGGTCGAGGATCAGGATCCGAGACCGGCTGGCAATGAGCCACTTGGCCAGCACGACTTTCTGCTGGTTGCCGCCGCTCAGGAACTGCGCCGGGGTGCGCGGGTCGGCTGGCTTGATGCGCAGGCGTTCGATCCAGCGGCGCACAAGCTTCTCTTCATGCCGCAGGTCGATGACCGGGCCTCGGCGCAGCTCCTCGAGATGAGCCAGCGTCATGTTCTGGCGCACGCTGAGCCCGGCCACGATACCTTCCGTGCGCCGTTCGGCCGGCACATACCCGATTCCCAGCCGCACCGCATCGGCGGGCTCGGAGAGCTGCACCTCGCGTCCGTCGATGACGATGTCGCCGCTGTCGGGCGCCTCGGCACCGAACAGCGCCCGGCACAGGCTCTCGCGCCCCGAGCCGGCGGCACCGGCGATGCCGAGCACTTCGCCTGCGCGAACATCGAAGCTGACCGCCTGGTAGCGGCGCGCTCGCGTGAGCCGCCGCACGCTCAGTCGCACCGCGGAATCGATCGGCAATGGCGTCGCGGGTCGGCACGATCGCGGATGCACGCCGCTCAGCATGAGCTGCTGCAGCTCGGAAGTCGAGCAATGCACGCGATCGCGCTCGGCTATGCAGCGGCCGCCGGCCATCACGTAGATGCGGTCGCAGACTCGGAGCACCTCGTCGAGCCGGTGCGATACGAAGACGATGGACGCGCGGTTGCGCAGCCGTTCGATCAGCGCGAGGACCTCGTCGGCCTGCACTCCGCTTAGCATGGATGTCGGCTCGTCGAGCAGGATGATCGGCTCTTGGTTCGTTCGCTGCTCCACCGCCAGGGCCTTGGCCAGCTCGACCACCTGCCGCTGCGCAAAAAGCAGCGTCTCGGTCATCGACGACGGCGGAATGTGCGAACCGAGTTTGGCCAGCTGCGCCGAGGCGAGCGCATGGAGCCTCTTCCAGTCGTAGAAACCAGCGCGCAGCGCGGCGTCTTCATGACCAAGCATGATGTTCTCGGCGACGCTCAGGTTGGGCAGCAGCGACTGCTCCTGGAATACCACCCCGATGCCGGCATCGGCCGCGTCGCGGGCGCCATTGAACCGCATCGGCTTGTCGCGCACGACGATGCGCCCGACGTCGGGGCGACACACGCCGGCCAGCACCTTGAGCAGGGTGGACTTGCCCGCCCCGTTCTCGCCAACGATGCCGACCGCCTCGCGCGCTTGGATCTCGATGGACACGTCGTCGAGCGCGCGCTCGCCGAGAAAGCTCTTGCTGACGCGCTCGACGCGCACGACGTTCTGCGTCACGGCACCATCCGCAAACGGTCGCGCAGCCGCCAGGTTGCCAGCAGCGAGGCCGCCAGAATGATCGCCCCCTGAACAGCTTTCTGCGTTTCGGGCGCGATGCCGACAAAGACCATCCCGTTGGCGAGCACGGCGAGCAGCAGCGCTCCCACGGCCGACTGAAGGACGCTGCCGCGGCCACCGCTCAACGAGGCGCCGCCGATCACCACCGCAGTCACCGTGGCCAGCATCTGCCCGATACCGATGTCGACGTGCCCCACCCCTATTCGCACCGACGCCAGCACTCCGGCCAGGCCCGCGAGGGCTCCCGAGAACGCGAAGGCGAGGACCTTGCAACGGTCGACCGGGAGACCGGACAGGCGGGCAAGTTCTTCGCCGCCGCCGATGGCCATGCCGTAGCGGCCGAAGCGCGTGTGGTTCTGCAGCACATGGCCCAGGGTGACCACGAGGGCCGCAACGATTGCAAGGTTCGGGATCGTCGCCGTCCGTCCCAGGCCGAAGTCGCGGAGCGCTTCATCCTTGACAAGCGGCGGCTGGCCCCCGGACAGCAACATCGCCAGCCCGAGCGCGGCCGACCAGGTGCCGAGCGTCGTCATGAAGGAAGGCACTGCGAGCCGCGTGACGACAAAGCCGTTTAGCGCGCCGATGCAAAGACTGGGCAGCACCGCAAGCACCAGCGCGGCGGCGCCGGTGTCGAGCGAGGTGCGGCTGTTGAGCACGAGCATGGCGAGCGCCAACGAGCTGAACGCCATGACGCCCTCGATGGACAAATCGATCGAGCCCTGCAGGACCACGAACGTCATGCCGACGGCCAGGATCAACGGAATCGCGCTGCTGTCGGCGATGGCCCGGAGGTTGTCGGCTGTCACGAAGCGCGGTTCCAGGATGCCGAAGCACGCGCTGAGCGCGATCAGCGCGGCGAGCGGACCCCACCGCGTCCAGCGGGCGCGCGGCCCTGGCATGGGTCGGGCCGTTGCAGGCCGGCTTGCAAGCTCCGGCGCGCACGCGTTTGCATCAGGCTCGGTGACGTTCAGTAAGCCTTGCCGGTGCTGCGTTTCCATAAGTTCGAACAGTCCCACTCGTCCGCATAGGCCGCCGCCTTCGGCTCGGCGCCGAGTTGCCGGGCATTCTCTCTGGTGATTACCTGGAGCCGCAGATAGAAGTCGCGCTTCTCGTGGGGCCAGGTTTTCGGTGGTGGCAGCTGGCCGGTGAGAACGCACACGCCCATCGCCAGCCCGATGCTTCCCTGGTAGTACGCATCGCTCGAAACCGTCGCGGTCATCTCTCCTTTGGCGACCGCGTCGATGGCTTCCGGGATGCCGTCGACCCCGACGATGGGGATCTTGCCCGCGAGGCCGGCAGCGCGCAGCGCTTCGAGCGCGCCGAGGGCCATGTCGTCGTTAGCCGCCCAGACTGCGGTAATGCGGTTGCCGTACTTCGCCAGCCACGTCTTCATGATTGGGAATGCCGCGGTGCGGTCCCAGTTGGCCGTCTGCTGGTCGAGCAGCTGTACCTCGGGTTTTTCCTTGAGCACCTGCTGCAGGCCGGCGAACCGCTTGCGCGCGGGGTCGGTGTCAAGCCGTCCCTGCAGCGCGACGATGGCTCCCTTTCCGTTCATGCCATTGATGAGGCGACGCGAAATAGCCACGCCGGCGTCGAAGCTGTTGACCGCCACGTGCGCGATCCACTGATCGTTGCCATCGAACGGCCGGAAGCCCGGGGCGTGCGCCCAGTGGGTCACGATCCAGGCGCCCAGCCGGTTGGCAGTCTCGACCATCGGCTTGACGATCAGGTCGGCGTTTGGCTCCACGTTGAAAACCGTGCATTTCGCACCGCTGGCCAAGAGTGCCCTCATCAGCGACAGCTGCTTGTCGGAATCGCCCTGGTTGAGCTGCAAAACGTAGCCTCGTTCCAGCCCGGCCCATGCCGCGAACAGGCGACCGCCTTTGTCAAGATTAGCGTGATACGGCTGTGCGATCTCGCGCATCGAGTTGATCAGGCGGATCTCCGATCTCCCACACAAGGCGGGCGCGGCAGATGCGGCGCTGGCGAACAAACCTACAAGCAGCATGCCCGCGGCCAACTCGGCAGAACGCTCCAAGACACGCTTCATGGGTTCGTTCCCGTCTGCCTCCCACCGCCCGGCAGGAGAATCGCCGGCACATCATCGGCCGACCCGACCTCGAACGGTCGCGCATCACGTGGCGAGCCCAGGTGAGCTGCCGGCGCCGCGGTATCTTGAACGCGAAAGGAAAGTGTGTCGAGAGGGGGGCCCCGGGGCCAGCCTGCCGACGACCCTCCACAAACGCCGGGCACAGTCATGGGCATGGGATGCGCAATAGGGTGGGCAACGAAAACGGCATTCACCCGCGCGCGATCTCCCGCGCGTGCAGCTTCTCCCCGATCAGGAACGCGAGCTCGCTCGCCAACTCCTGCCGCCTTGGACCACGCGGCTCGTGCCATACCGCGAGTTCGTATGAGGTGGATGGGCCACCGAGGGAGATGATCAGCGCATCTGGCGCCGGCTCGCCCAGCACCTGCGGATGGGCACGGGCGGCCTCGCGCAGCAGGTCGCGCACCAACGCGCTGTCCACGCTGCTGGGCACCTGCACGGGCACGCGCAGGCGGATGGCGCGCTCGCCGTAGACCTGGTTGACGACGTTGTCCAAAATGAAGCGCTGGTTGGGCACCAGGATCGCCATGCGGTCGTTGGTGATGACCGTCGTGCGGCGTGCGCCGATCTCCTGCACCACGCCCTCGATGCCGCCCACCTCGATTCGATCGCCCACCTTGATGGGACGCTCCAGCGTGATGATGAGCCCGCTGATGAAGTTGCTCACGATGTTCTGGAGGCCGAACCCCACCCCCACGCCCACCGCGCCGGCAAGCACGCCCAGGGCTGAAAGATTGACCCCCGCGTTCTGCAGGATGAGCACCACGCCCACCACCAGCACCACGTAGCGCACCAGCGAGCCGATGGCCTGCCGCGTGCCGAGGTCGAGCTCGGTGCGGCGCAGCAGGCGCTCCACGATGGAGGAGCGCAACCAATCTGCGAACCACCACAGCACGGCCAGCAGCGCAAGCACCGTGAACAGCGAGGACACGGTGACGGGCACGCCACCCAGGGTGAACAGATGAAGGTCCGCGGCGCGAAGGCGTTGTGTCAGAAGCTGCCAGTCCATGCTCCGAGCGGAATGATCAAAAGCGGTCGGCAAGCATGACGTGTGCCGGCGCCTCGCGCATGGCGTCCGTGGCGCTGGGAACGCCGATTGCCTTTACGCCTTGTCGCAACGCCACGAGGCTGCCGTGCGTCTTGCCTATGTCACCGAAACCTTCCCGCCGGAGCTCAACGGTGTTTCACTCACGGTGGAGCGCACCGTGGCTCACTTGCGCCTGCGAGGGCACGAGGTGGATCTCATCCGGCCACGCCAGCCCGGCGAGCCCGGGCGCGACACGGCTTCAGAGCTGTTGACTGCGGGCTGCCGTATCCCCATGTACCCGGACCTGCGCTTCGGCGTGGTGGCTGTGGGCACGCTGCGCCGCCGCTTCGCGCGTATGCGGCCGCAGCTCGTTCATGTGGCTACCGAGGGGCCGCTGGGCTTCGCCGCCGTGTCGGCAGCGCGCTCGCTGGCCCTTCCGGTCAGCTCGGATTTCCGCACCAATTTCCATCAGTACAGCCGGTATTACGGGCTGGGGCTGTTCGCGCCGTGGGTGCTGGCCTATCTGCGCCTCTTCCACAACCGCACTCAGGCGACGTTCGTGCCGACAAACGCGCTGCGCGAATCGCTGCACGAGGCGGGCTTCAAGCGGCTGCAGGTGGTGGGGCGCGGCGTAGACACGCGGTTGTTCTCGCCGGCGCGGCGTTCGGAAGACCTGCGCACCCAATGGGGCGCGCAGTACGGCCCGGTGCTGCTGTACGTCGGGCGTCTTGCGGCGGAAAAGAACGTGGCGCTCGCGCTCGCGGCCTTCGAGGCGGTGCGCACACGAAAGCCCTCCGCGCGGCTGGTGATGGTGGGCGACGGGCCCCTGCACGCACGGCTGCGCGAGCGCCACCCCGAGGTGATCTTCGCCGGCATCCAGCGCGGCGAAGCGCTGGCGGCGCACTACGCCAGCGCCGACCTGTTCGTCTTTCCGAGCGAGTCAGAGACCTTCGGCAACGTCACGCTGGAAGCGCTGGCTTCGGGCCTGCCGGTCGTGGCTTTTGACGCCGCAGCCGCGTCCGAGCACGTGCGCGATGGTCAAAGCGGCCTGCTCGCGCCCCTGGGGGCCGAGCGTGCGTTTATCGCGGCGACCTGCAGTCTCGCGTGGCAGCACGGCCATCTGGGCGCGCTGCGCGCCCAGGCGAGGCATGCCGCGCTGCTGGCCGGGTGGCCTGACATGCTGGCCCGCTTCGAAGCCCATCTGGCCGACACCGTGGCCACCCATGGCTGCGCTGTGGCCGCGGGGGCTGCCCTTGCTGCTTGAGCAACGTCGGCAGCTGTGGATCGAGCGCGAGCGCGCGGTCGCGCTGTGGCTGCACCGGGCCACGGCCAGCCGCGCGATCACCCTGACCCTGGTGGCCGTGAGCCATCTGGGCAACGGCGCGGTCTGGTACACGCTCATCGCCACCCTGCCATGGTGGGGCGGCGTGCCGGGCTGGACGTGCGCGCTTTACATGGCGGCGCTCGGCGCAGTGAACCTCGTGTTTTACAAGGCGCTCAAGCATCGTGTGGCGCGGCCCCGGCCTTATGTGTCGTGCCCCGGTATCCGCGCCTGCTGCCGTGCGATGGACGAATTCAGCTTGCCCAGTGGACACACCATGCACGCGGTGGCGTTCAGCCTGGTGCTGGCCCACTACTACCCGCTGCTGGGGTGGCCGTTGTGGGGCTTCACCGCGCTGGTCGCGCTGTCGCGCGTGGTGCTCGGGCTCCATTACCCCAGCGACGTGCTGGTGGGTGCGGCGATCGGGTGGGCCACGGCGACGTTCATGCTGGTGATCGTGTAGACAAGCGCCATCCGCGCGCCACACCCTCCAGCGTCAATGGCTGCCGGTCAGCCAGTGCTTGGCTGAGGATGCGCTGCCACGAGCGCCGGATCGCCGCGTGTTCCGCATCGTCGGGATGCAGCTCCAGCCGCAGCAGGGGACGTCCACGCTGCAGCGATGCCACCAGCGCCGCCCAGCCCAGCGAAGCGCTACGGCGCCAGGCGCTGGCGGTGCTGTAGACCACCGGCTGGCTCACCAGCGAGCGCCGCTGCGGCAGCAGCACCAGCCGCCTCAGCGTGCAGGTGTAGCGCAGCGGTAGGTTTTCCAGCGCCGACCACGTGCCTTCGCTCATCAGCCAGGCCGGCGCCACGAAGCCCCGCGGCGCGATGCCAAGATCAGCCAGCCATTGCAGCCCCGCCGCGATGCGGCGCGCAGCCTCGCGCTGGGGGAGCGCCGCGAACTCTCCCTCGCCGCGCGTGTAATGCCTGCGTGCGAGGTGGTCGATCCAGCCGTGCGGCTGGCCATCGTCCAGATGCGTGTAGCCGTGCAGCGCGATCTCGTCGCCAGCGCCGCGGCGCTCCAGGAGCCAGCGCGCGAAGGCGCCATCCGTCGGCCGGCCGTGATACCGCGGCACCGCGAGCAGGGTGACCGGCAGCGGTGCCACGTCCCGCACGGCCCTCAGCAGCCGTTCGCATGCCGGCATCGTGCGCGGCGCCACATCGTGCAGGACGACGGCGAGCGTGGGGGTCATTCAACAAGCTCCGTGCTTCGCACTGCGGTGCGAGCCCAGGCTCATTGCGGCAGGCTCGCCACGCCGCGGTGCGGTGATGGCATGGCGTTGCGCGGACATTCGCGCAACAGCTGCCGGTAGTGCATGAGCTGCAGCGGCAGCATCTGCTGCCAGTCGTAAGACTCGGCGCGTTCGCGCGCCCGGCTCGACAGGGCTGGACGTTCGAGGTGGAACATGGCCTCGATGGCCTGCGCAAAGCTGTCGGCACGACCGTCGCGCACTGCCTGGCCGATGCCGTCGTCCACCAGCTCGGCCAAGCCCTCGGCGGCGCGGGCCACTACCGGGGTGCCGCAGGCCATGGCTTCGAGCGCTGACAGTCCGAACGTTTCCTGGTCGCCGGCATGGACGAAGGCATCCGCGCTGGCCAGCACGCGGGCCAGCGCCATGGGGTCGCCCAAGTGCGGCAGCACGCGCACACGGTCTCCGGACGGCGGCACCGGGCCGGCGCCCACGGCGAGCAACATGTACGGTGGGCCCAAGCGGCGCACCGCCTCGGTCAGCACGTCGAGATGCTTCTCTGGCGCGAAGCGGCCGGCGTAGACCAGCAGCCGCGTGCATGGCGGCAGGCCAAGCTGCTGGCGCCACGCGCTGCTGGCACGTGCGGGGTGGAACACGCGGGTGTCCACGCCCAGCGGCTGGCAGACCGCTTGCGGCACGCCCCAATCCATCAGTCGCCGGCGCATCGCCTCGCTCGGTGCGAACACCAGGTCGAATCGGCCGTACACGCGCCGTGCGTATCGGCGCGCGGCCACAGCGCCCAGGGTGCCCAGGAAGTGCCGGCCCAGCAGCTCCAGATTGGAATGGCAGAACGCGACGGCTGGAATCCCCATGGCGTTGGCCGCGTCCAGCACTGCCCACGCAAGCCTGTAGGGGTCGCCGGCCTCGATCACGTGCGGCTCCAGCGCCTGTAGCGCGTCGGAAAGGGCACGTCGGTGCAATGGAAGGCGGTATCCGCCCGAGCCCGGAAGCGGCACGCCCGGAAGGGCCACGATGCCCGGCGTGTCGGCCACGGGTGTGGCAATGGTGTGGCGCCAGCCGGTGTAGCGCGTGATCCACGCATGCTTGGCAAGCAGGTAGCGACGCACGCCGCCGCCTGTCGGGCTCCAGAACATGGTCGCATCGACCACATGCGTTCCGGCGCCAATATCGCCCAGCAGCTTGTCCATGCTGGCCGAAAGGCAAGCGCCGTTCCCGGTGGGGCCGGGCACGCCATCTGCCGGCCGTCGCAAGGCGCGACGCGCGCAGGCGCGCCGCACCCATGATGAAAGGACACCCCATGGCCATGAGCAATGACGACATCGTCGACACCCTGAACGACCTCATCGAGACCTGCAAGGACGGCGAGTACGGCTTCAATGCCTGCGCCAAGCACACCGCTTCCGAAGAACTGCGCAAGGTGTTCCTGCAGCGCGCTGAGGAGTGCCGCACCGGCGCCGAAGAACTGCAGCCTTACGTCGTGCAGTACGGTGGCCAGCCCGACAAGGGCGGCAGTGCCTCCGGCGCCTTGCACCGCGGCTGGGTGGCAGTGCGCGGTTCGCTGGCCGGCCACTCCGACAAGGCCATGCTCGAGGAATGCGAGCGCGGTGAAGACACGGCGCTCGCGCGCTACCGCAAGGCGCTCAAGCAGGATCTGCCGGAGCAGCTGCGTGCGCTGGTGCAGCGGCAGGAATTGGGCGTGCAGCGTAACCACGACCAGATCAAAGCTTTGCGCGACCGCGCGAAAGAAAACCTGTAGGAACTTCGGCAGCCTTTACCCAAAACGCTCCCCAGGACGCGCGCGCCGCCCCTGCTTTGGGCAAAAGCGGGGGGCGGGTGCGCCGTTCCTTGTCGGCGCGGCCCCGTCCCGAAGTACCGGCGTCCGAGGGATTGGTCTACGTGACCGACGCCATGCCGGGCATTCGCCGGGTGCGGCGCGGCAACGGCTTCTGTTTGATACGGCCCGATGGCCGGCCCCTGCGCGACGTGGCCGAGTTGGCGCGCATCCGGCAACTCGCGATTCCGCCCGCTTACACCGACGTGTGGATCTGCCCCCTGCCGCGCGGGCACCTGCAAGCCACCGGCCGCGACGCTCGGGGGCGCAAGCAGTACCGCTACCACCCCGAGTGGAGCGCGGTGCGCGACGCCGACAAGTTCGATCGCATGCGGGAATTCGCGCGCGTGCTGCCGAAGGTTCGTCGACGCGTACAGAAGGACTTGCAGTGCGGCATCGGCCGGCGTCCCGACCGGGCCTCGGTGCTGGCCGCGCTGGTGCGGCTGCTCGACACCACGCTCGTGCGCGTGGGCAATGACGAGTACGCACGCAGCAACGGCTCGTACGGCCTCACCACTTTGCGCAACCGGCACGCGGCGGTACAGGGCGGCACTTTGCGCCTGCGCTTCCGTGGCAAGCACGGCATCGTGCACGACGTGTCGCTCGAAGATCCACGTGTGGCGCGCATCGTGCGCCGCTGCCAAGCCATGCCGGGGCAGGAGCTGTTCGAGTACGAAGACGAGTCGGGTGAGGTGCGCGACGTCGGATCGGCCGACGTGAACGACTACCTGCGCGAGGCGGCAGGCGCCGATGTCACCGCCAAGGATTTCCGGACCTGGCATGCCACGGCGCATGCGCTCGCGCTGCTGAGACAGCCGCGCGACGACGGCCAGCCGGGCTGCCGCAGCGCGAAAGAGATCCTGGCCGAGGTGGCGGCGCGGCTGGGCAACACGGTGGCTGTGTGCCGCAAGTCGTATGTGCATCCCGGCGTGCTGGAACTGGCGGCGCGCGGCCTTGCCGAGGAGGAGCGAGCGGTCTCGGCCGCACCGCGCGGCCGGCGCACCGGGCTCAGCGTGCCCGAGCTGCATCTGGTGGCCTTTCTCGAACGCGCACGGTGCAAGCCGCGCGAATTGCGCGCACTGCTCAAGCAAAGCGTAGACGCGACTCGGCGATGACGGAGAAGATGCACACGCCGGCATATGGCTTGCCGTCGGCACCGAATCGATTGTCCCCGCGCCATGCCGCCACACGCCGCTTCCGGCCTTGTTCCCGCAGCCTGCGGGCAGCAGGTGCGTTCGTGGCGGCTCAGGAGAAACTGCCGGCTCGCCCCCATGCACCTGCTCGTGGCAACCTGCACGGTGCCCGTGCTCGGCATCGCACCCGGCCTCATGTTCCTGCTGCTGGGCTACCCGTTCGTCGCGCTGTTCGCGTTGGTTCAGGCGGTGGTCGTGCTGTGCGCGGTGCTGAGTTACGGCCGGCACGCGCTCGATGGGGAGAGCCTGTCGGTGGGTCAGGGGAGGGTGTCGCTCACCGTGCAAGAGGGCCTTCAGTCCAGCACCGAGTCATGGAGCGTGGACGCGGTTCGGCTATGGCGACCGGACGCGCCGGACGGCGACATCACCCTGTATGCCGGCGGCAGGCCCCGCCTGGTGGGACACCAGGTGCCGGCATCGCTGCGCCGCTCTGTGGAAGCCGAGATCCGGCGGGCACTCGAGTCCGAACGCGCCGCCATGCATGACGCCACCCCGAGCATTTGCTCCCCTGAGGACCGCTCATGAGCACCTACGCTGCACACCCCTCCGATGCCACCCCGCACGATGCGGCGCACGACCATCCGCACGGCTGGCGACGCTGGCTGTACGCCACCAACCACAAGGACATCGGCACGCTGTACCTGCTGTTCAGCTTCACCATGTTCATGATCGGCGGCGTGCTGGCCATGCTGATCAGGCTGGAGCTGATGCACCCCGGCCTGCAGTTCCTGAACCCGCAGCTGTACAACGAGTTCGTCACCATGCACGGGCTGATGATGGTCTTCGGCGCCATCATGCCGGCCTTCGTGGGCTTCGCGAACTGGATGATCCCGCTGCAGATCGGCGC
>CBFHAS010000062.1:0-24906 GCA_965653625.1 uncultured Burkholderiaceae bacterium
GTGACGGTGAGCGGCGCAGCGGCCGGCTCCCGCGCGGGGCTGTCGCGCCGCACGCGGAACCACGCCGCGTACAGCGCCGGCACGAACACGAGGGTGAGCGCCGTGGCCACCACCAGGCCGCCCATGATGGAGATGGCCATCGGTCCCCAGAACACGCTGCGCGTGAGCGGGATCATGGCCAGCACCGCGGCGGCGGCCGTCAGCACCACGGGTCGCGAGCGCCGCACCGTGGCGTCGACGATGGCGCTCCAGGGCGCAACGCCACGCGCGATGTCCTGGTCGATCTGGTCGACCAGGATGATCGAGTTGCGCATGATCATCCCGCCCAGCGCAATCACGCCGAGCAGCGCGACGAAGCCGAACGGCGCCTGGAACAGCAGCAGCGCCGGTACCACGCCGATCAGCGCCAGCGGTGCCGTCATGAACACCATGGACAGCCGCGAGAAGCTCTGCAACTGGATCATCAGCAGCGTCAGCATGACGGCGAACATCGCAGGGAACACCGCGAACAACGCCTGGTTGGCCTTGTCGCTTTCCTCAATGGCCCCGCCTTCCTCGATGCGGTAGCCCGCGGGCAGGCTGTCGATGATGGGCTGAAGCGACGGCCGGATCTGCGCCGTGGCGTAGGGACCTTGCACGCCGTCGACGACGTCGCTACGCACGGTGAGCGCCATGTCGCGGTTGCGTCGCCACAGCACAGGCTCCTCGAAGGCCGGCTCCACCCGGGCCAGCTGGGACAGCGGCACCGTGATGCCGCTGCGCGTGAACACCTGCAGGTCGCCCAGTTGACCGATGCTCTTGCGCTCCTCCGCCGTGGCGCGCACGACCACGTCGACGAGTTCCTCGCCGCGGCGGATCTGCGTCACCGGAGCGCCATCCAGCGTGGTCTGCACCAGGCCCTGGATGTCGGCGGTGGACAAGCCCAGCAGCCGTGCCTTGTCCTGATCGACGTGGACCTGCACCGAGCGGACCTGCTCGTTCCAGTCCAGTTGCGTGTCGCGCACCAGCGCGCTCCGGCGAACCGTGTCGCGCACCCGGTAGGCGATCTCCCGCACCTGCGCCTTGTCGGGGCCGATGACGCGGAACTGGACCGGAAAGCCCACCGGCGGGCCGAACTCCAGCCGCGTGACGCGCGCCTTGACGTCGGGCAAGGCCTCGTCCTTGTCGAACAGCTCCATCAGGCGGGTGCGCACGCGTTCGCGCTGTTCAATGCCCGCCGTCTTGATGACGAACTGTGCGAACCCCGGGTTGGGCAATTCGGGCTGGATCGACAGATAGAAGCGCGGCGTGCCGGCGCCGGTGTAGGCAGTGAAGAACTCGATGTCCGGATCTTTCGCCAGACGCGCCTCGAGCAGCTTCACCTGGCGCTCGGTGGCGGCGAAGGACGCACCCTCGCGCAGCCGCAGATCCACCAGAAGTTCCGGCCGCGATGCGGTCGGGAAGAACTGCTGCTGCACCAGCAGCATGCCGGCGCCGGCGATGCCGAAGGCCAGCACCGTGATGCCCAGCACCCACGCTCGGTGCTGCACCGCCCAGTCGACCACTCTTCGCAGCCGGTGGTAGACGGGCCGGTCGTACACGTCGTGGTGGGTGCCGGCCGCCAGGTTCTTCGGCAGCAGCAGCACGCCCAGGTACGGCGTGAAGATCACGGCCACCACCCACGACAGGATCAGCGCCACCCCGACGACCCAGAAAATGCCGCCCGCGTACTGACCGGCGATCGACTTCGCGAAGCCCACCGGCATGAACCCGGCGGCCGTGACCAGCGTGCCGGTCAGCATCGGAAACGCCGTGGACGTGTAGGCGTAGGTGGCGGCGCGCAGCCGGTCCCAGCCTTCCTCCAGCTTCACCACCATCATCTCCACGGCGATGATGGCGTCGTCCACCAGCAGGCCCAGCGCGATGATCAGTGCGCCCAGCGAGATGCGGTCCAGGTTCCAGCCGGCGGCGTACATCACGCCCGCCACCAGCGCGAGCACCAGCGGCACCGAAGCGGCCACCACGATGCCGGTGCGCCAGCCCAGGAACAGGAAGGACACCGCCAGCACGATCGCCAGCGCCTCCAGGAACGAACGCTGGAACTCCCAGACCGACTCCGCCACCACGCGCGGCTGGTCGGCGTACTGCTGGATCTCCACGCCCACCGGCAGTTCCTGCCGCACCTGCGCCATGCGCTTCTCCAGTGCGCGCCCGAAGTCGAGCACGTTGCCGTTGGGCTGCATGGTCACGCCGATGGCCAGCACCGGCACGCCGTTGTGGCGGATGGTCAGGCTTGGCGGATCCTCGTAGCCGGCGCGCACGGTGGCGATGTCCGCCAGCCGCAGCAGCTGGCCGCCCACTTCCAGCGTCACATTGCCGACATCCGCGGCACTGCGCAGCCCGCCGTCCACGCGCACCTGCACACGGTCGTGCGTGGCATCGCTCGAACCCGCCGGGGCGACCAGGTTCTGGCGCGCCAGCGCGTCGAACACCGTCGCAGGCGCAATGCCGAGTGCGGCCAGTCGCCGCGTGGACAGCTCCACGTAAACGCGCTCGGCCTGCTTGCCCAGCACGTCGACCTTGCCGGCGCCGGGCACGCCCTGGATGCGGCGCTTCACGTCTTCGGTGACGGCCAGCAACTCGGCCATCGACAACCCGGGCGCGCTGATCGCGTAGAGCACGCTGTAGCGGTCGTTGTACTCGTCGTTGAAGAACGGCCCGCGCACGCCCTCGGGAAACTCCTGGCGCACGTCGCCGATCTTCTTGCGCACCTGGTACCAGGCGTTCTCGAGTTCCGCCTTGCTGCTGCCGCCCTTCATCCACAGCGTGATGCCGCCGTAGCCCTGGCGCGCGAAGGTGCGCACGTACTCGAAGTGCTCCAGCTCCTGCAGCCGGCGCTCGATGCGGTTGAGCACCTGGTCCTGCACGTCCTGCGCGGTGGCGCCCGGCCACACGACGATGGCCGTCATCTGCGGCACGTCGAAGTTGGGGTCCTCCAGGCGGCCCAGCCGGCTGAAGGAAAGGCCGCCGACGATGAGCGTCGCGATGATCAGGAACAGCACCATCGGCCGGTGCGTGACGGCCCATTCCGAGAGGTTGAAGCGCTTCATGAGCTGCTCTTCGCGGTGAGGGCAGTCCCGGCTTCGGGCATGCGTTCGACGGCGCGCACGGCGATGCCCGCATCGAGCTTTTGTGCGCCGACGCTGACTACTCGGCTGCCGGTGGCCAGGCCGGTGACGTGGACCGAGGCGTCGTCGATGGCCACCACCTGCACGGGCTTGAAGATTAAGCCCGAGCCCTTGGCGTCCAGCACCCAGACGCCCGCTGATCCGCTGGCCTTGACCAGCGCGGTGACAGGCAGGACCGTGGCCGCCGGCCCGACCGGGGGGCCGGACAGCTTGAGCTGCATCGTGCTGCCCAGGGGCAGGGCGGCGACCTGTGCGCGCGATTCGGGGGCCGCGGCGTAGCGCACGCGGAAGGTTCGGCCCTGCGCGCTGGCGAGCGGCGAGAGTTCGCGCAGCACCAGCGGCAGCGGCGACTTCGCGTCGTGCCAGGGCGTGGCCGTGGCGGCGAGCGTGCGCACCCGGCCCACCCATTCCTCTGGAAGCTCGGCGACGATCTCGCGTTCGCCGTCGCGGGCCAGTGACAGCACAGGCTGGCCCTCGGCCACGACCTGGCCGCGTTCGAAGCGCAGCGCGGTGACCACGCCGGCATAGGGCGCCACCAGTTTGGCGTAGCCCTCGCGGTTGCGCGCCAGGTCGAGTTGGCGACGCGCCTGGTCCAGCCGGGCCGAGGCCGCGTCGGCGCGTGCCTTCTGGCGCTCGTGGTCGGCCGTGCCCACCGAACCGTCGGCCAGCAGGCGCCGGAAGCGCGCTTCGTCGGACGCCGCCTGCTGTGCGTCGACAGTGGCGGCGCTTACTTGGTTGGCCGCGGCACTCACGGCCAGCTGGTAGTCGGCGGGGTCCAGCCGCGCCAGCACCTGGCCGGCCTTCACGAGGTCGCCCACCTCGACCAGCCGCTCGACTACCTTGCCGCCGGTACGGAAACCGAGGTCCGTCTCGACTCGAGCTCGGACCACGGAGGTGAATGCACGCGTTTGCGCTGACCCGGCCTGCGTCACGGTGGTCACGAAGACCGGCTTGACGACGGCGACAGGGGCGGGCGGCTGGCCGCAGGCTGCCAACAGCGCGCTGGCGGCGGCAACGGCCGTGAAGGACACGGCCGGGAAAATCCTGTTCATTGGGGCGTCCTCTCGGCAAGGGAAGTCATGGCAGTGCCGTCGCGGGCTGGCGTGAAGCCGCCGCCCAGTGCCTTGTAGAGTTGCACGTCGGCCAGCACCTGCTGAAGGCGGCTGTCCGACAGGGCGAGTTCGCTGGACAGCACCGAGCGCTGCACGTCGAGCAACACCAGCAGGTCGATCTGGCCCTCGCGCTGCAGCGACTGGGCGCGCTGCAGCGAGCGGCGGCGGTGGTCGACGGTGCGGGTGAGCGCGGCGGCGCGCTTGGCCTCCTCGGTGCGCACGAGCAGGCTGTCCTCAACTTCCTGAACCGCCACCAGCACCGCCTTCTGCCAGGCCAGCAGCGCCTCCTCGGCCCGTGCCGACTGCACGCGAATGCCGGCGTCGATGCGACCGGCGTTGAAGACCGGCGCGGCAAAAGCCAGCGCGACGTTCGAGAAGCGCACCGGCGCCAGATCCAGCGCGTTCAGCTGCAGATCCTGGCGGCCGATCAAAGCGCTGAGGAACAACTTGGGCCACCACTGGGCCCGGGCCTCGGCGCCGCGCCGCGTCTCGGCCGCGACGCGCGCCGCGGCAGCGCTCAGGGCGGGGCGGCGCGTCAAAAGTTCGCTGGGCTGGCCGGTGCCGATCTCGCGCGCTGCGGGCCATGCAAAGGCCGCGGCCTCGCTGACGACGCGGGCCGACGGGTTGCGGCCCAGCAGCACGGCCAGCCGCGTCTGCGAGACGCCGGCCAGCATGCGCAGCGCAGGCACCTGCGCGTCGAGCGCGTCGGCCTCGGCATGCGCGCGGTCCAGATCGAACGCGCTGGCCAGGCCTTCACGCAGGCGGCTGTCCACCCGGCTGGCGGTCTCGTGCTGGGCCGCGGCCAGGGCCTGCACAATGCGCAGCCGCTCCTCGGCGCCGCGCAGCACGAAGTACTGCCGCGCCACCTCGCTGGCCACCAGCAGTCGCGCGCCTTCCACACCCGCCGCTGCAGCTGCGGCATCGGCCTGCGCCGCGTCGCGCGCCGCACGCACGCCGCCGGCCAAGTCGATCTCCCAAGCCACGTCGATGCCGGCGCGCAGCGCGCGCGTGTCCGGCATGCGTTGCTTGACTGGCGCGGGCAGGCCGCTGTCGCTGCGCGAGGCCGACGCCTGCACGCCCACCGTGGGCCACAGGCGAGAGCCCTGGGCATCGCGGCCCGCGCGGGCCTGGGCGGTGCGGTGGAGGGCGATCGCCACCTCCTGGTTGGCGGCCAGGGCTTCGTCGACCAACGCCGTCAGTGTCGGGTCGCCGTAGCCGGCCCACCAGGCGCCGTCGAGCGCCTGGCCGGCGGCCGAGGCCGGCCCGCCCTGCGCAAAGGCGGCTGTCAGCGGCACCGAAGGCACCGGGGGCTGCACCGGCGGTACCGAGCAGGCCGACAAGATGGCAAGCGCCGCCAGCGCCCCGGGGCGGATCGCCCGGGCGCCGGGGGCGAGGGTGCGATGCGGAGGGTGCGTCATGAACGTTTATATATTGGACGAGACAGTACACTAAGTGTAGTGATCTATACTGGACTGTCAAGTACATTAAATCGTATGCCCCCACACGAGCACGATGCCGCGCCGAAGCCGCGTCGCGGCAGGCCCCGCGACCCCGAGCGCTGTAGGCGCATCCTGGAAGCGGCGCGCAGCCACTTCCATGCGCACGGTCTGGAGCGGGCCAGCGTGGAGGCCATCGCCGCCGACGCCGGCGTCTCCAAGATGACGGTCTACAGCCACTTCGCGTCCAAGGAAGGGCTCTTCGAGGCGGTGATCCGCGAACGCACCGAGCGCGTGGTCGGTGGCCTCGCAGGCGCCGAAGCACTGGACCCGAAGCAGCCCAAGAAGGCGCTGCTGGCCATCGGCGAGCAGTTCCTGGCGCTTGCGCGAGAGGACGACGCGCTGGGCCAGTTCCGCTCGCTCTACGGCGCCGCCGGGGCGCAGCCCGAGGCCTGCCGGGCCTTCTACCGGCAGGGTCCCGACCGGCTGATCGGCGACCTGGCGACGTACCTGCGCCGCGCCAGCGCGGCGGGCACGCTGAAGGTGCGGCACCCGCGGCAGGCCGCGGACCTGTTCCTGTCGATGTTCCTGGGCGATGGCCACATCCGCGGGCTGCTGATGCTGGACATGCCCGATGACCGGGAGAACAGAGCGCTGCTTCGGGAGGCGGTGCGGGTGTTCATGGCGGGCTACGGGGAAGGTGCCTGAGGCTGCGGTGACCGGCGATGAGCCACTCTTGGCCGTTATGACCAGATGTTCATAAGGCCACTATTGCGGGAGCCATGGCGCGCAACGCATCGATGCCACCTTCATCGAGTCGAAGGATAGAAGGATCAGTGCGAACGAATCGGAGAGTGTCGTGACTTACGGAAACTTCAATAGAGTGCCGCCATGGACCTCCTGCTCCGCCTTTCCAATGGCGCTCCCGCTTCCGGGCTGCTGCTTCTAACCATCGTCGTCATCAGCCTGCTCGGCCTCTACACGCGCCCCGCGTTGATCGAGCGCAACCTGCTGAGGCCCTATCACCTCGTGCGCCGCGGCGAATACGCCACGTTGGTCACGAGCGGGTTCGTCCATGCCGACTTGGCGCACCTGTTGTTCAACGCCTTCACCTTCTGGGCCTTCGGCTTCGGGCTGGAGCGTGCCATCGGCACTCCGCCGTTCGCGGCGCTGTACGCCATCGGTTTGCTCGCCAGCAGCGGGGCCACCTATGCACTGCACCGCAAGCAGCCGCATTACGCTAGCCTGGGCGCCTCGGGTGCGATTCTCGCGGTGCTATTCGCATCCATCGTCGTGCTTCCGGATTCGTCGATCTTCATTCTGCCGATCCCGGTGCCGATTCCGGCGCCGCTGTTCGCGGTGGCGTACCTCGGGTTCAGCGTACTGGCCGGGCGCACCCGCATCGGCCAGGTGAACCACGATGCGCACGCGGCCGGCGCGGTCGCCGGCCTATTGTTCATGGAGCTGCTGGCGCCCGGCTCCCTGCAGCGCACGCTGCACGCGCTGTGGGGTTGAACGGTCGGGTATGCGGCTTGCCGCGGCGAGGGGAGACGCCGCCGGCTCTCCTCCGCCGTTTGGACCAGGAGCCGCCGGTCAGCGACCCGCCGGCGCCCGCGCAGAAGGCGCCCGTACGCGATTCGTCGAAGTCGGACCCGCCCGCCGCTGAAGCAGGCCCAGGTTGGCGGTGACAAGCGCCGCGGCCAGCATTGCCAGCCACGAGAAGTACACCCACAGCAGGAAGACCGGCAAGGCGGCGAATGCGCCGTACACCGTCTCGTAGGTCGGCATCTTGAGCAGGTACGCTGCGAAGCCCCGCTTGCCCAGCTCGATGGCGCTGCCGGCGATCAGGCCGCCGATGGCCGCATGCCGGCGCTGGACCCGGGTGTTCGGCACGCAGTAGAACAAGGTGGCAAAGGCCAGCGTGCCGAGCACGGCGGGGCTGAGGTCCAGTGCCACCTTCGCCCACGGCGGCACTGGTCCCATCCAGCCGAGGGAGACGCCGAACAGGTAGGACGTAGCCCACAGGCTGGCACCCACCGCTGGCGGGCCCAGCGCCAGCACCACCAGGTACAGGCCCACGCGCTTGAGGAGCGGCCGGCCCTTCTTCACCTTCCAGATGCGGTTCAGCGCGTTCTCCACCGTCAGCAGCATCGCGACCGCGGCGACCAGAATGAACAAGGTGCCCACCCAGGTGAGCTCGCCTGCGTTGGCGGCGAAGCGGCCGAGGTGCTGGAGCACCGTGCGGCCGATGTCACGCGGCAGCAGGCTGTTCAGCAGGTGCTGCTCGAGCGCCGCCTCGAAGCGCTGGAAGAGCGCGAACCGCCCGAACAGCGCAAAGCTCACCGCGAGCAGGGGCACGACCGACAGCACGGTGGTGAAGGCCAGGCTGCCGGCCACCTGCGGCAAGCATTCTTCGCGGACGCGGCGGATCGTCAGCCGGGTCAAGCTCAGCATGCGATGCTCCGCGCGCGGGTCATGGTTCGATCATGGTTTGGGCCCGGGCGGCAATGCATTCTGCTGCCGCGCTGGTGGAGAGCCGGAGCCGTGCTGACCGGGCGAATGGCTCAGCCCGCGAGCACCACCCATGCCGGCGCGTGATCGCTGGGCTTCTCACGGCCGCGCACCTCTCTGTCCACACCGGCGCTTTCGAGCGCCGCCGCGGCCCGCGCGTTGAGCAGCAGATGGTCGATGCGAAGCCCCGAGTTGCGCTCCCAACGGTTGCGGAAGTAATCCCAGAACGTGTACATGGGCGCGTCGCCGTGCAGCTTCAGGATCGCGTCGGTCCAGCCCTGGTCCAGCAGCCGGCGCCACGCGGCGCGCGTCTCGGGCTGCAGCAGGGCGTCGTGCAGCCACGATTTGGGCGAGTAGATGTCGCACACCTCGTTGGTCGGCACCACGTTGTAGTCGCCAGCCAGCACCACCGGGCCGTTGCGCCGGCACAGGTCGGCCGCGTGCTGGATCAGGCGCTCGAACCAGGCGAGCTTGTAGTCGAACTTCGGGCCGGGCTGCGGGTTGCCGTTGGGCAGATAGATGGAGGCGACGACCAAGTCGCCGATCTGCGCTTCGAGGTAGCGGCTGTGCGTGTCGTCGGGGTCGCCCGGCAGGCCGCGCCGGATCTCCACGGGCGCGTCGACGCGCGAGAGCACCGCCACGCCGTTGAAGCCTTTTTGGCCGTGCCATACGGCGTTGTAGCCTGCTGCCTTGAACGCCAGCTCAGGGAACGTGGCATCGGAGGTCTTCAGCTCCTGCAGGCACGCGACGTCAGGCTTCGACTCTTCGAGCCATTCGATCACGCGGGGCAGTCGGCTGGTGATGCCGTTGACATTGAAGGTTGCGATCTTCATGCCGGCATCATCGCATCCTGACTGCGGCCCCGAGTCAGTAGACGGCGCGCCCCGAGAAGGCTTGCAACGCGAGCAGCAGGCACGCGGCCGAGTACGTCAACGAGAGCAGCCATACCCACCGCTCACCGCGTGGCACGCGCCACGCTGCCATCGCGAGCCCGGCCGCCGGAATGAACTGCGCGGCGTGGATGCCCATGAAGTGCGCCGGGCGCAGGTCACCGCCTGCGAAGGACCAGCCCAACAACGGCAGGCCAGCGGCGTCGGGCGGCTGCATCTGAGACAGCACGTTGCCCACACCGGCGCCCAGCACGAAGGTGAGCACCAGGCCGACGATCACCGCATGCCGGTAGGCGGGTGCGATGGCAGCATCCGGGTGGCGTGCCAGCAGCCAGGCGAGCAGCGGCTGCGAGCCGGTGAGGACGATGGCGCCTACGCCCATCAGTGCGAACATCGCCGAGTGGAAAGCATCGATGTGGTTGTAGTGCGAGGCTTGGCCAAGCGCGGCTTGCACGGTGATGTACGCCACCTCGAAGGTGCCCGCGCCCACCACCATGGCGACAATGGCCTTCACTGCCCGCGTGCGTCGCTGCTCGTGCGGCAGGTGGCCGATGAACCACGCCGTGGTGAGGCTGAGCAGGCCCACCGAAAGCATGAACTTCATCGGCTTGATCCAGACGTTCACGCCGCGCAGCATGCGATCGTCCAGGCCCCAGGCGAGGGCCGTCGGCAGCGCCAGCAACATGAGCGCGGCACCGAACCACGCGAGCGTGCGCTGGCGCAAGAGCAGTTCATGGGCGACCCATGTGGCGCCGCGGCGTGGGGTGTTCTCCGAGCGTGCGGTTGGCGCAAGCGTGGCCAGGCTCATTGCGGTCTCTCCGTGCTGAATGAAAGAGTCATGCGGTTGAAAGCTTATTGGGCTTTCTGAATTCGCGACATACCCCTCCGTTCGGGCTGAGCTTGTCGAAGGCAGCGGGCACATTGATGCAGGCACTTCGACTTGCCTTCAGTCCTGAGCTTGTCGAAGGATCAGTGCGAACTGATCGGAGAGTGTCGTGACTGACGCAAACCGCCAGCGGGCACCTCGACGCAGGCACTTCGACACAGTGCGAAGGAGGCGTCACGCAGTCTTGTTCGACAGCGCCGGTGACATCGCCATTGCAGGTGTAATGGATGACAGGTGACAGCGCCTGTGCGCGGTGAGATATTGGCCCGTCAGACCATTCCAGGGAGCGCACAAATGCCGAACCTGCTCCAAGGCTCGTCCGGTCGTCATCGCCTGCCTCTGCCTCAACGCTGAGCCGCGCAAAGGCAGCGCGTGGACGAGGCCGATACCAGGATTGCATTGATTTGCATGGTACAGGCGCGCCTGTGCGCCTTGCCGGTCGATCGTGTGATCGAAACGGTGCGCCCGTTGCCGATCGACTTTGTGGCGGATGCGCCGTATTTCGTGCGCGGCCTGGCGGTGGTTCGCGGCGATCCATTGCCGGTGGTCGATGTGGCACGCCTGCTGGGCCTGGAAATCGCCACGCCCGGTCGCTTCGTTATCGTCCGTTCGGGTTCGCGCCGTATCGCCCTGGCCGTCGGTTCCGTCCGTGGGGTTCGTGTCATCGCGCCTGGCGCTTTGCACGCCTGGCCGCCGTTGCTGCAGACGGCCGGATCCGGTGTGGTTGAAGCGATCGGCCTCCTGGATTCCGAACTGCTGGTGGTCCTGCACACCGCCAGGTTGTTGCCCGAAGACGTCTGGGCGCAACTCGACCTCCAAGAAGCCGCACCATGACAGGCGCCGTTGGGCCCGGCCAAGTCGAGCGCTTCAGGACATTCCTCGCCGCCCGCATGGGTCTGCAGTTCGAGGACGCCAGGCTCGGCTGGCTGGGCGACATCCTGCGCCGCCACGCAGATGCCGGACGCGTGACCATCGAACTCTGCCTGCGACAGTTGGAATCCAGTGCCGCGCGGAACGATCTGAGGGCCCTTGCCCAGGAGATCACGGTCGGTGAGACCTACTTTCTGCGCAACATTGACCAGTTCCGAGCGTTGCGCGAACACGTCTTGCCCGAGCGGCTGCGCACACAGGCCGGACAGCGGCGCCTGCGCATTTTGTCGGCAGGGTGCGCGTCGGGCGAGGAGGCGTACTCCATTGCGATGACGCTCCATGAACTGCAGATTCCCTCTTCGTGGGAGCTGATCATCCGCGCCGTCGATCTGAACCCGGCAGCGATCGAGAAGGCGCGGCGCGGCCGCTATACGCCCTGGGCACTGCGGGAGACACCGCCGACTGTGCAGCAGCGCTGGTTTCGACCCGACGCAGGCGAGCTGGCCATCGACAACAGCCTTCGACAGGCGGTGTCGTTCGAGGAACGCAATCTCAGCGAGGACGATCCGCAGCTGTGGCAAGCCGGCGCTTACGACGTGGTGTTCTGCAGAAATGTGCTGATGTACTTCACGCCGCGCAACGCGCAGGCCACCGTGGCGCGTATCACCCGCTCGCTGGCACCCGGAGGCTATCTGTTCCTTGGCCACGCTGAAACCCTGCGTGGCCTGTCGCAGGACTTTCACCTGCTGCACACCCATGGCACCTTCTACTATCAGCGCAAGAGTGGTGTCGAGCAGGAGGCCGGCGCCAAGGCACCACTGATTGCCCCCGCCACCGCGTTCGAAGGCCCCGCACTTGCTGCCGCCATCGACGACGCCGACACCTGGGTCGAGGCCATCGGCCGCGCGGCCGAACGCGTTCGGCTGCTGACGGCACAGACGCAGGATTCGACGTCGAGCCGCACTGCGGCTGGGGCCACCGAAAGCTGGCAGCTCGGCCAGGCTCTCGAACTGCTGCGCCACGAACGTTTCGCTGATGCGCTGGATCTCATGCGGGCGCTGCCGCCCGGCGCGACCCGCGATCCCGAGGTGCTGCTGTTGCGAGCGGTGCTGCTTGTGAACCATGGCGATCTCGCCCAGGCCGAAGACACCTGCCACCGCCTCCTGGCGGTCGATGAACTGAACGCCGGCGCGCACTACGTGCTGGCGCTGTGCCGCGAAGGCATGGGCGATCGCCGCGGCGCGACGGGCAGCGACATGGCCGCGGTCTACCTGGATCCGGCCTTCGCCATGCCGCACCTGCACCTGGGGCTTCTCGCTCGTCGCGCCGGCGACCGCGAAGCTCAGCAGCGCGAACTGAGCGAGGCACTCGCGCTGCTGCAGCGCGAGGACGCTTCGCGCCTGGTGCTGTTCGGAGGCGGCTTCAGCCGCGAGGCGCTCCTGGCGCTGTGCCGCGCCGAACTGCTGGCGGTGGGAACTGCGCCGTGAACGAGCCGAAGCTGCTGCAGCGCGCGGCCGAACTGCGCCGCGAATTCGATCTCGCCTTCGCGAGGGCGCCCCGAGAGCGTCTATCGTCCACGGTCGATCTGCTTGCCATCGGCCTGGGTGGCGACTCCTACGCGCTGCGGCTGTCTGTCGTGGGCGGCCTGTTCACGGACAAGAAGCTGACGCGCCTGCCCTGCGCGGCGCCGGAGTTCCTTGGTATCGCCGGCTTCCGTGGCAGCGTGGTGCCGGTGTACGACCTGCGCGCACTGCTCGGCTACCCGGGGGGCGGCGCGCCGCGTTGGCTGGCGGTCGCGGCCACCGCGGCGGTTGCCCTGGCCTTCGACAGCCTGGATGGCTACCTGCGCTTGCCGCGTGAGGCCATCGCGCCGCAGGAACGCGACGGTTCCCCGCCACAGCACGTTCAAGAGGTGGCGCGAACTGCTGGGCTCATCAGGCCAATCGTGAACGTGGGCTCCATCCTCGAAGCGATCGGGAAGCCTGCGCGGCAAGGCGCCTCATGACAAAAGGAGCAGACACCATGCATTGGACGTTCGGACAGAAAATCGGTGCGGGCTTTGCGCTCACGGTGGCTCTGACCATCGGGATCAGCGCGGTGGCCGTGGTCGCCTTGCGGGGCGTTGTCGCCAGCAAGGACCGCGTGATCACGGTGAGCGGCGAGAACCTCATTGACGCCGAAAGGCTGAAGCTGGCCGCGGCACTCAAGGTCGTCGGTTTCCGCGGCTACCTGCTCGAGAAGAGCGACAAGCACCTGGACGCATTCCGCACGAACGGAGACAACTTCCGCGCCGTCCTGGACCGTCTTCGCTCGCGCGCTGAAGCCACCGATGAAATCGATCTCCTGCAACGTGTGGACCGCGTTGCGGCCGATCACCATGCGAAGCTCGAGCGGGTCATCGACATGCGAAGAACGGACGTGTCGATGGCCCAGCTCATCGAGCTTTTCGACAACGTGACCCAACCGAGCTACGGTGCTCTCACGCAGGTGCTCGACACGTACGGCGCGCTCGAGCAGCGACGCAGGGACGACGCGAAGCAGGCCGCCACCAATACCGCATCCGCGGCGGCCACGACGCTGACAAACATTGCCCTGGCCACGGTGCTGTTCGCCGTGATCGCGGCGGTGGTGCTGACACGCACGCTCGGCCGCCAGATCGGCACCGCCGTCGCCCACGTTCAGAGCTCGTCGTCGGAGTTGCAGGCCGCGGCCAACCAGCAGGCTTCGGGCGCCAAGGAACAAGCCTCGGCGATGACCGAAATCACCACCACCATCAGCGAGTTGCTCGCCACCTCGCGCCAGATCGCCGAAAGCGCCCGGCGCGTGGCGCAGGTGGCCGAGCAGACGGTGAACGCAGCGCGCACCGGCGAGAGTACGGTCGAGCTGGCTCACGAGTCGATTGCCGGCATTCGCCGCCAAGTCGACTTGATGGTGAGCCACATGCTCGAGCTGGGCAAGAAGTCGCAGCAGATCGGTGCCGTGCTCGAGATCGTGTCGGAGCTGGCCGAGCAGACCAACATCCTCGCCATCAACGCGACCATTGAGGCGGCCGGTGCCGGCGATGCCGGCAAGCGCTTCGCGGTCGTGGCCGACGAGATCCGCGAGCTGGCCGACCGCGTGGCCGGCTCGACCAAAGAGATCCGCGGCCTGATCGACGACGTGCGCAGCGCCGTCAACACGACGGTGATGGCCACCGAGACCGGCTCGAAGGCAGTGGATACCGGCGCCGCGCAATTCAGCGAGGTCACCGCCGCGTTCAAGCAGATTGCCGGCCTGGTCACAGCCACCACGGAAGCGGCGCGCGAGATCGAGCTGTCGACCAAGCAGCAAGCCAGCGCCGTCGAGCAGGTCAACCTGGCCACGGCCAACGTCGCCCAGTCGACACGCGAAACCGAAGTGAGTTCCGGGCAAACGCTTGAAACGGTGTCTCAGCTGGCGAGCCTGTCGCGCGATTTGCTGCGCCTGGTGAAGCCCCAGGCCGCGGTCGCCTGAAACCATGGCCACCCGCGACCCCTACAAGTACTTCCGCGTCGAGGCGCGCGAGCTGCTTGAGCAACTGGGCCAGACCGTACTTGGCCTGGAGCGAGGCGAGGCCGCATCGACGCTGCTGCCGCGGCTGTTGCGCCTCGTGCACACGTTGAAGGGGGCGGCGCGCGTGGTCAAGCAGACCGAGATCGCCAGCCTTGCGCACGCCATCGAAGACTTGTTGTCGCCGTGGCGCGAGCAAGGGCAGGGTCTGCCGCGCGAGTGCATCGACGGCGTGCTGGAGCGACTCGACCGGATTGCGGCACAGGTCGCCGTGCTGACGCCGGCTGGCGACCCCGCTGTGGCTCCTCGCCCGCTTCCAGAGGAAGCCCCGCGCACCCTGCGCACCGACGTGGCCGAGATGGATGGGGTGCTCGACGGCATTGCCGAAACTCATGCCCAGCTGGCCGCCGCTCGGCGGCGCTTGGCCAACCTTGGGCACGCACGCTCGCTGGCCGAGCGTTTGCAGGAGCAGTTGACTCCTCGCGGTGGCCGAGCCCCATGGCCGGACAGCGGCGCCCGCAAAGCGCTGCCGCTGGTCGAGGAACTGCAGGGCTTGATCAGTGCCAGCGAGCTGGGCTTGGTCCAGTCGGTGGACCGCATGAGCCGAGAGCTGCGTCAGGTCCGCGATGCGGCAGAGCAGATGCGCCTGCTCCCCGCCGGCAGCCTGTTCGCCATGCTCGAGCGAAGCGTGCGCGACGCGGCGCAGGCACTTGGCAAGCGTGTGTTGTTCGAGGCCCGAGGTGGCGACGTGCGCCTGGACGCACCGGTGGTGGTCGCTGTGCAGAGCGCCTTGTTGCAGATGGTGCGCAACGCGGTGGCGCATGGCGTCGAGGGTCCGGCCGAGCGCCAGGCAGCGGGCAAGCCGCCGGACGGGCGGGTGACGGTCGAAGCGCTGCGCCGCGGCCGCCGCGCAGTGTTTCGCTGCAGCGATGACGGCGCCGGCGTGGACCTTGAGGCGGTGCGGCGCAGTGCTCAGCGCAAGGGCCTGCTCAGCAGCGAAGGGCAGGCGCTCGATGCGCAGGCCCTGCTGCGCCTGCTGCTGCGAGGCGGGATCAGCACCTCCCCCGTGGTGAGCGAGGTGTCTGGCCGCGGCATCGGCCTCGACGTGGTGCGTGAAGCGGCCGAGCGCCTGGGCGGAGACGTCACGGTGCAGACGGCACCTGGGAGCGGCACGGCGCTGGAGCTGACGGTGCCGGTGTCTCTGGCCTCGCTGGAAGCACTCGCCATCGAAGCCTCCGGCATGACCGCCGCCATTCCGCTTGATGCCGTTCGGCGAACGTTGCGGCTGGTGCCCGCGCAGATCGCCCGAGCGGCGCAGGGCGACACCGTCGTGTTCGACGAACAGGTCGTTCCCTATCTTCCACTGGCGCGAGTGCTCAACGCCAGCGCGCCAGCGAGCGCTACCCGATCCACCTCGGCCGTGGTTGTCGAATGGGGTGGTGCGCTGGCCGTCATCGGTGTCGATCGGCTGCTGGGCATAAGCAAGATCGTGCTGCGTCCCCTGCCGGACCTTGTGCCGCCAAGCCCACTCGTCGCCGGCGTGTCGCTCGACGTGGAGGGCAATCCGCAATTGGTGCTGGACCCGGACGGACTGGTGCACGAGGCGCAGCGCGCAGGCACCGCGGCGACGCAGGCCGAGGCGGCGCGCCTTCCGGTGCTGGTCATTGACGACTCGCTGACGACGCGCATGCTCGAGCAGAGCATTCTCGAATCGGCAGGGTATGAGGTCCATGCGGCCGTGTCGGCCGAAGAGGCGCTCGTTCGCGCCCGGCGTACGCCCTACGCGCTGTTCCTCGTCGACGTGGAGATGCCGGGCATGGATGGCTTTGCCTTCGTCGAACACACTCGCGCAGATCCCGCGCTGCGCGGTGTGCCGGCCATGCTGGTGACCTCGCGCAATTCGCCGGAAGACCGCCAGCGCGGACACGATGTGGGCGCGCGGCACTACATCGTCAAGAGTGATTTCTCGCAGTCGGAATTTCTCGATCGCGTGCGGGAACTGGTGCAGGCGCCATGACCCGGCTGCGTGTGCTCGTCGCCGAGGACTCGGTCACTGTGCGCAAGCGGCTGTGCGAGGTACTGGCCTCGGACGCCGAGTTCGAGATCGCCGGCGAGGCCGAGAACGGCAAGCGTGCCATCGAGCTGTGCCAACTCCTCAAGCCCGACGTGGTGACGATGGACATGATGATGCCCATGATGTCGGGGCTGGCCGCCACCGAATTCATCATGGCGCATTGCCCGACGCCGATCCTGGTGGTTTCTTCGTCGACCAACCGCGGCGAGCTGTTCAAGACCTACGATGCGCTGGCGGCGGGCGCGGTCGACGTGCTTGAAAAGCCCAACGGCGGCGAGCCGGACGGGCAGTGGGAGGCGCGCTTCATCGCCAGCGTGAAACTGGTGGCGCGCATTCGCGTCATCACCCATCTGAGGGCGCGCCTGGGCTTGCATGCACCGCCGCAGCTTCAGCCGCCACCACTGCCGGCGAAACAAGGCCGCTGCTCGCTCATCGCCATCGGCGCCTCGACTGGCGGACCCGGTGCCATCGTCGAGGTGCTGCGCGCAATGCCGCTGTCGGTGCGTTCGCCGGTGCTGCTGACGCTGCACATCAACCAAACCTTCGGCGGCGCCTTGGCCGATTGGCTCGACGCCCAGACGCCACGTCGTGTGGCCTATGCGCAAGACGGTGAGCCTCTGACAGGTGCAGCCGGCCGGGTCGTCATGGCTCCGCCCGATTGGCATCTCGTGCTCGACCGCAGGTGTCTGCGGCTGACACACGCGCCCGAGCGGCATTCGTGCCGCCCCTCGGTGGATTGCCTGTTCGAGTCGGTGGCGTCCGAGTGCGGAGCGGCTGCTGCCGCCTGCCTGCTCACCGGCATGGGCCGCGACGGCGCAGCGGGCCTGCTGGCGGTACGCCGCGCGGGCGGCGCCACGATTGCCCAGGACGAGGCCACGTCGGTGGTCTACGGCATGCCGCGGGAGGCCGTGTTGCTTGGCGCAGCCGAGCGTGTGTTGCCGCTGTCCGACATCGGTGCCGCTCTGGCCGCATTGGCGATGACTCGCCCGGAACCCTTGCCATGAGCGGCACTGTCTTGATCGTCGACGACAGCCTGACCGTCCGCATGGATCTGCAGGAGGCCTTCGAGGCCGCGGGTTTCGAGGCGACAGACTGCAGCACCATTGCCGCGGCGCGTGAATTCCTGCGGCGGCGCAGGGCCGACGTGCTGGTGCTGGACGTGCTTCTTCCCGACGGCAACGGCGTGGATCTGCTGAAGGAGGTTCGCGCGTCGCCCAGCCAAACCCATGCCGTCGTGCTGATGCTTTCCAGCGCAGCCGAAGTCGAGGATCGCGTGCGCGGGCTGCGCACCGGCGCCGATGAATACGTGGGCAAGCCATACGACACCGGCTACATGGTCGCAAAGGCGCGCGAGCTGTTGCGTGCAAGGCATGTCGGCGCGGAGGCGAACCACGGACCCACGATCCTGCTGATCGACGACAGCCCGACGTTTCGCGAAGCCATGCGCCATGCCTTCGAGCAGGCCGGCTACAGCGTGGTTTTGGCCACCACTGGCGAGGAAGGCCTGCGCGCTGCCGCGGCAGTGCGGCCCAGCGCGGTCGTCGTCGACAGCGTGCTTCCCGGCGTCGACGGCGCGACAGTGATACGGCGCCTGCGGCTCGACGCGGCGCTGCGCGGCATGCCCTGCGTGTTGCTCACCGGTTCGGAGGACCGCGCCGCCGAGCTGCATGCCCTCGACGCAGGTGCCGATGCGTTCGTGCGCAAGGAAGAGGATGTGCAGGTGATCCTCGCCCGGCTCGCGGTCGCGCTGCGCGGCACAGTGTTCCCGGTGTCGGGAGACACCGCCAGCCTGCTGGGCCCGAAGAAGATCCTCGCGGTCGACGACAGCCCGACCTACCTTGCCGAGCTGGCGACGACGCTGCGCGACGAGGGCTACGACGTGGTGCAGGCCAGCTCGGGCGAAGAAGCCATCGAGTTGCTCGCTGCGGTGCAGAGCACGGATTGCATCCTGCTCGACCTGATGATGCCGGGCTTGAGCGGCAGCGAGACCTGCCGGCGCATCAAGGCCATGCCAACGGTGCGTGAGATTCCGCTCATCCTGCTGACGGCTGTCGAAGACCCCAACGCGATGCTCGACGGCCTGGACGCTGGAGCCGACGACTACATCCAGAAATCCAGCGAATTCCAAGTTCTCAAGGCGCGGGTGCGGGCGCAGATCCGCCGCAAGCAGTTCGAGGACGAGAACCGGCGCATCCGTACTGACCTGCTGAACGCGGAACACCAGGCCGCCCAGGCGCGCTCGGCTCGTGCCTTGGCCGAAAGCCGCGCTGAACTGTTGGCGAAGCTGGAGCAGCAGAACCGCGCGCTCGAGACGATCAACGCTGAGCTGAGGGCGCGCCAGCTTGAGCTCGCGCAGACCAACCTCGAACTGACCGCTGCGAGCCAAGCCAAAAGCGAGTTCCTTTCCACGATGTCGCACGAGTTGCGCACGCCGCTGAACGCCATCATCGGCTTCTCCGAGATCATGAAGGACGGTCTAGCTGGAGACCTGACGCCGCAGCAACGCGACTTCCTGATTCATATCCATCAAAGCGGTGCGCATCTGCTTGCGCTGATCAATGACATCCTCGACCTGTCCAAGATCGAGGCCGGGCGCGTGGAGATCGACCTGGAGACGGTCGACCTCGATGCGCTGCTCGACGATGCCCTGTCGGTCGTGAGCGAGCGGGCGCGGGCTCATCACATCCATTTGGAAAGCCGCGGCCTCGGCCCCTCGGAACGCTTCAAGGTCGATCGCCGGCGTCTCAAGCAGATCGTCTATAACCTGTTGTCGAACGCCGTGAAGTTCACCCCTGACGGTGGCAGCGTCTCGCTCCATGCCAGCCTGGTCGATCGACGGCAGGCTTCCACCGGATTGCCGGGTTTCGACATCGGCGTACGCATGCCGCTGCCCGACGGCGACGGCGAGTCGTTCGTGCAGATATGCGTTCGCGACACCGGCATTGGCATCGCCCGCCAAGACATGGACGCGCTGTTCACGCCGTTCACGCAAATCAAGAACCCGTTGACCCGAAAGATCGAGGGCACTGGACTCGGCTTGGCGACGGTGTCCAGGTTGGCCCAATTGCACGGCGGCTCGGTCGCGGTCACGAGCGAGCCACAGCGCGGCAGCTGCTTCACGCTCTGGCTGCCGTGGCGGGCCGCCGAGACAGCATCGTTCACCCTGCCCGATGTGCCGCAGCTCTCAGGCGAAAAGCCGTTGGCGCTGGTCGTCGAGGACAACGCTGCGGCAGCCGAGCTGATGCGCATCCAGCTTGAAGCGGCCGGCTTTCGGGTGCGGTACGCAGATTCAGGCGAAGCGGCCTTGCAACTCGTGGACAGCTGTGTGCCCGATCTCATCACGCTCGATATCCAGCTGCCGGGCATGGACGGCTGGGAGTTTCTCGCTCGCATCAAAAGCCTGCCGAGCTGGACCGACATTCCGGTGGTCGTCGTTTCGGTGGGAGCCGACCACGAGATCGGGTTGTCGTTGGGCGCGGTCGCGGTGTTGCAGAAGCCAATCGGCCGCAATGACTTCGTCGGTGAGCTCGGCAAGCTGGGCTTCAAGCCGACGGACACGCGCAAGGTCAGCGTGTTGGTCGTCGACGACGACCCGAGCGCGGTCGAACTCTTGAGCGCCTATCTCGGTCAAGCGGGATACGACGTCTTGCGCGCCTTTGGCGGGCAGGAAGGCATCGAACTTGCGCAGGCCCACCTGCCGCAGCTGGTGGTGCTGGACCTGCTGATGCCCGACATCGGCGGCATCGAGGTCGTCGAGGCTCTCAAGCGCGACGCGAGGACCGCGCGCATTCCCGTCATCATCGTGACCGGCAAGCAGTTCAGCGATGAAGACCGGGCTCAGCTCAACAGCCACGTGCTGAGCGTGGTCGGCAAGATCGAACTCCATCAGGGTCGCTTCATGGATGAAGTGCGGCGCGCTTTCGGCAAGCTGACCCCGGTGGAGTGAGGCGCCAGTGATGCTTTGAGGCGGCCTATTGAGCTTTTCTGAATCCACGACATACCCCTCTTCGCAGCTGCAACAGCAAATGGGCTCGGCGCGTGAGCTGGTGCAAACGCTCAAGAGCTCAAGACGCAAGCCGAGACGGATGCAGTGCATGTCACTCGACGCCCCCAAGCGGCCCGTGTGCGTGCGGCGCGCGAGCGCGAGCAGCGCATCGCCCGAGCGCTGGCGCAACTGTCCGAAGTACACGCCGTCAAGCAGCGCGGGGCAAGGCCGAAGATGCAAGAGTGAGCACCACCGACGCCGATGCACGCGTCATGAAGATGGGTGACGGTGGTTTCCAACCCGCCTACAACGCGCAGTTGGAAACCACGTGCGAGGGGCAGGTCATCGTGGGCAAATCAGTGGTCAACGCGGGCGGGCTGCTTTGAGGAAGATGCGCATCGTTGCTTCTTCGTAGGCAGCGCCATTCGCACGTGCCCTAGCGGAGACCCGGCCCGCCCGCCGGTTATCGACACACGAAGTGCGGGCTGAAGGGTGGGGGCGAAGCTCGCCGCCATGGCACGCGTAACTTCAGGATCACCCCTCGTTGGACAAGATGCTATTGCGACAAGACCACGCGAGACGGGTAGCATCGCCGCCAAGCTTGCCTACGGCCCATGGCTGATGCTTGTGCCCGCCTCTGCACCCCTTGTACGTTGGACGCGGACTGCAACTGACAGAAACAGAGCACCCGATGAAGGGTGATTCGACATCGTCACGGCTGGGTGCCGTCGCCATGATGGGCTACGGGGCCGGGGACTTCGCGTGCGGACTCATCTGGAACACGACGATCATGTTCCTGATGTTTTTTTACACCGACGTCTTCGGTCTCGGTGCGGCCGCTGCGGGCACGATGCTGCTAGTGGTGCGAATACTGGATGGCGCGTGCGATATCGGCATTGGTTTGTGGGTGGACCGCACGACCACCCGCTTTGGTCGCTGTCGACCATTCGTGCTATTCGGGGCGCCGTGCCTTTCGCTCATGGCCGTCGCTTGTTTCTACGTCCCGGCTCTTCCCCCTGGCGGCAAGCTGATCTACGCGTATGTCACGTACCTGGGTCTCATGCTCAGCTACAGCGTCGTCAACATTCCCTATTCGGCGATGCCCGCCTTGATGACCCCAGACTCTGATCAACGCACTCGCCTGGCCGGAGTGCGAATGGCCTTCGCGACCGCGGGATGGATCGTCGTCGGCAGTGCCACATTGCCGTTGGTCGGTCTGTTCGGACAAGGCAAGGCACAGCGTGGCCACCTGCTCACGATGACACTATTGGCCGTCGTGGCGCTGCTCCTGCTGTGGACCTGCTTTGCCACAACACGTGAAGCGGTGCGACCCAAGGCGGTGACAGTACGGCACGTTCGCGGCGATCTTCGGGCCGTGTTGAGCTCGCGTGCTTGGTGGTCGCTCGCGCTGGCACTGATGATGACCTTCGTTGGGATAGTGATGCCCAGCGGCTGCACGGTCTACTACTTCACCTACGTCGTGAAGCAACCAGAGTTGGTTTCCGGCTTCTTCCTGCTGGCCAACATCGGCAATCTCGCAGGACTGTTCATCAGCGATCGACTGACGCGCCGCTTCTGCAAGCGCACCGTCATCAAGTGGGCAACGGTTCCCGCGTCACTCCTGCCGTTGTTGTTCCTGGTCGTCGACCCTTCGCAGCCTTGGCAGGTTTATGTGCTGGGCTTTGTGCTGTCCGCAGCAGGCATGGTCTGCGCACCGATCTTTTTTTCGATGGCTGCAGACGTGGCAGACAGCATCGAACTGACGACAGGTCGACGCGTTGTGGGTTTGAGCGGCAGCGCCTTGACACTTGCCGTCAAACTCGGCGGAGGACTGGCCAGTGCGCTGACGGGATTGGCGCTGTCGTTCGCCGGATATCGATCCGGGGTTGAGCAATCGCCGGCGGCCCTGGAAACCATCCGTGCCTGCATGAGCCTTGGGCCAGCCGCTGCATACGGTTTAACGTTGGTGGCACTCCAGTTCTACCCGTACGGTCGGCGTGAGATCGAAGGCATGGCGGCTCACCTTGCCGAAGAACGCGCCCACTTGCCAAGCCAACAGCGGCATGCAGCGGGTACAAGTGCTTACGCTCGTTGATGTACATCCCGGGGCCTTGCTGCGGCTGGCCAGGGCTGTCTTCGGCGTAGTTCAGGCCGTTTAAGCTGGGCGAGCACACGGTTCTGGGTCTACCATTGCTGCAGTCGCGCGATGGTTTCACACTATCAATTGCAGGCTCGCATCGGCACTATTGCGAGCGCCGCGGTCTACCGCGCCCGGCGCGTGGAGGACGGAGCAGCCGTTATCGCGAAGCTGATCGAGCGCGACGGTGCCAGGGCGGCGCAGGCGGAGCACTTTGGACGCGAATATGAAGTCCTGAAATCGCTCGACGTCGCTGGCATCGCCAAACCGATCGAGCTGCTCGAAGAGCCCGCGCGCTTGATGATGGTGTTCGACAAGGTCGTAGGAGACCCACTCGACACCGTGCTCGCGCACCAGCACTTCGACATACCCCGCTGCCTGCGCTTGGCCCTCCAGATCGCACGCACCCTGGCTGGTCTGCACACCGCACGCCTCATCCTTCAGGATATGCGGCCGGCCCACTGGTTCGTCGACCTTGAAACGGACACGATTTGTCTACTCGACTTGAACCGGGCAACCCTCGACACGCCGCAAGCCGACCCACTGGGCCAGTGGACATCGGTGGACTGGGCTTTTCTGTCGCCCGAGCAAACTGGCCGCATGAACCGCCCGGTCGACTATCGGACTGATTTTTACTTGTTGGGCATCGTGCTCTACCGCATGCTGACCGGTCGCCTGCCGTTCATCGCCAATGATCCACTGGAGTGGGCGCATTGCCATGTCGCGCGCATGCCGCGGCCGCTTTACGACATTTCGCCCGAAGTGCCGCCGCCGGTGTCGGACATCGTGATGAAACTGCTGGCCAAGCTTCCGGAGGACCGCTACCAGAGCGCTCACGGGCTACGGGTCGATCTCGAACAGTGTCTGGCGCAGTGGCAGGCTATGGGGCGCATTCAGCCCTTCCCGCTGGGCGCGGAGGACGTCTCTGACCGCTTCCAGATCCCGCGCCAGCTGTACGGACGCGACTCGGAGGTCGCGACGCTGCTTGCTGCCTTTGACCGCGTCGCAGCCAGTGGACAAACGATGCTGGTGACGGTCTCCGGGTACTCGGGCATCGGCAAGTCGTCGCTGGTCCACGAACTGCACGGGCCTATCGCGCGCGCGCGCGGCGTCTTCATCGCGGGCAAGTTCGACCAATACCAGCGGGACATTCCCTACGTCACGCTGACACAGGCGTTCCGCGAACTGGTGCAGCAACTCCTGGCCGAAAGCGAAGTGCGCATCGCCAACTGGCGCCAGCAGATTCAGGCCGCCGTCGGCGTCAATGGCCAACTGATCATCGATATCCTGCCGCAGGTCGAGTTGATCATCGGCAAACAAGCGCCGGTGCCGGCACTCCCGCCAGTCGAGGCGCAAATCCGATTCCGCCTTGTGTTCCGGCAATTCCTGGCGGTGTTCGCCCGGAAGGATCACCCGCTGGTGCTCTTTCTCGACGACTTGCAGTGGATCGATGCCGCCAGTCTGCAACTTGTCGAGCACCTGCTCACCCATGCGGACACCGGTGCTCTGCTGTTGATAGCTGCCTACCGTGACAACGAGGTCGGCGCAGCGCATCCGCTGTCGACCAGTCTGGAGGCGATCCGACACGGCGATGCCCCGGTGATAGATATCAAGCTCGCGCCGCTTTCAATGGTGCATCTGAATCAGCTGGTCGCCGACACGCTACGGGCCGAACCCTCATCTTGCGAGCCGCTCACGCGCTTGGTCTCAGAACGAACCGAGGGCAACCCGTTCTTCTTCACCCAGCTCCTGCATTCGCTCCATGCCTCGCACATGCTGCAATGGGACGCGACAGGCCGGCGGTGGCAGTGGGATCTCGATCGGATCAGGGCGGTGGACTTCGCCGACAACGTAGCTGAATTGATGGCGGGAAAGTTGCGGCGACTTCCGGTACTCGCCCAGGCAGTTCTGCAGCTGGCCGCTTGCCTGGGCAACACGTTTGACCTGCGCCATCTCGCGCTGGTCAGCCGATATTCCGAGGCCGAGGCCGAGCAGCGTGTTGCGCCCGCGGTGCGCGAAAGCTTGATCGTGCTCAGCAACGGCAGCGGCAAGTTCCTGCACGACCGTATCCAGCAGGCAGCCTACTCGCTAATTTCCGAAAAGCAGCGCGCCGAAATCCACCTTCGGATCGGCCGCGTGTTGCTCACGAGCATGATTGCGGACGAGCTCGCCGTACATCTGTTCGATGTCGTGAATCAGTTCAATCGGGGTGCCGCACTGCTGGTCACCCGAGATGAGAAGGTGCAGGTGGCGATGCTTAGAACTTATCCATAAATTATGTTTACCTCGGCAGGCACCTTTCGAAAGGCG
>CBFHAS010000063.1:0-24867 GCA_965653625.1 uncultured Burkholderiaceae bacterium
CCGTTCGCACTGAGCCTGTCGAAGTGCATGCATCGCGGTGCGCGCTGGCTTCGACTGGCTCAGCTCGACCGGAGGGGTATGTCGGTGAATTCAGAAACGCCCAATAGGGCTGGTCGCTAACCAGCGCAGCAGCGCGCGCTTCAACCGCAGCACCCAACCGGCTTGGCTGCCGCCCGCGCTGCGCCAGGCGAGCAGCTCGTCCAGTGCGCGCTCCGCAGTGGTGAAGTGCCCGCTGCGTCGGCTCACGTAGGTGGGGTACAGCAGCAGAACCCCCGCCACCAGTTCATCCAGCGTGAGTAGCCGGCCTCGGCGTGCGGGCGGCGCGTGGTCGTCGGTGAGGCCCCAGCCGGCATAGAAAGGCTGGCCGTAAGTGGCCACGCGGCGTCCGCGCAGCAAGGCTTCGAACCCTGCGAGCGAGGTCATCACGTGAACCTCGTCCACGGCATCAAGCATCACGTGCATCGGCACGTCGACCACGATCTCATCACAGTGCTCGCGCGCCTCGTCTTCGCCGACGCCCTCGCGCCGAAGGCGGGCCACCACGTCGGGATGGGGCTTATAGACCACCCAGGCGTCGGGCGCAGCGCGACGCACGGCCTGCAGCAGGCCCATGTTGCTGCGCAAGCCGGGCGCCCCGTAGGTGATGGCCGCATCGCTTTCCACCTGCCCCGGCACCAGCACCACGCGACGCGCATCTGCCGGGCGCCGCCAGCGACCCTGGCCCACGTTGTATTTGGTGATGCCTTCGACAGCGATGCGCTCGCGCAACCGCTTCGCCCGCTCGATGAGCTTGCCGTCGAAGCGCGTTTCGCGCAGCAGGCGCTCCAGGTCGCAAGACTGGGTCGCGTCGTAATACATGCCGCTGCTGTCCATCACCCAGGACAGCGGGCGCACGAGATCGGCCCCCAGGCCCACCGAGCGCAGGAAGCCGTCTTCGAGCCGCACCACTGACGATGCCTGCGCGGGCGCCTCCCGGCGCCCCCAGACAGCTATGGTCGCATTGGGCGGCACCTGCTGCGGGCGGCTCACAAACTGCACATCGCTGCCGCCGAAGAACGCGCGCACGATCGGCTTTTTCCAGCGCGAAAAGCCCAGCGCGTGCACCCGCGGCGCGAAGCGCTGCCGCATGCGGCGCTGGAGCGCGAGGTGGTCAACGAGCTGCTCGACACCGCAGCGCTGTTGGGTATCCGGGTCAAAGTAGCGCGGGTACTGCACGAGCGCGGCATCGACCAATTGCGGCAAGGTGACGCGGCGGTCCACGCGACGCCGCTTGGGTGCCGGCAGCTCATCTTGTGTCAAGCCCCAACCGGCGTAAAACGGCATGCCGAAACAGCGCACCTGCTTATCCCAGAGGAGCGCCTCGAAGCCGACCTGAGACGTTACCGTGTAGACCGCGATCGCGCGCTCCAGCAGCGCTGGCGGGTGTCCATCGGTGGAGAGCACGTGCACGCGCGCCGCCGCCGCTGGCTCCAGCGCCGCGAAGTGGCCGCGCTTGCGGCCCGCGACGACGTCGGGGTGGACCTTCAACAGCACCCGGGCCCCGGGGTGCTCATCGAGAGCGGCCTGCAGCATCCGGGCAAAGCTCCGCGCCTCTGCGAGGCCGAAGCCTATCGACGAATCCCCGAAGGTTTGATCGACGACGAGCACGTAATCGTCGGCAAGCAAACGCTGAACGTCGCGCGCGTGGTTGTACTTGGAAACGCGGCCATCGCACCAGCGCCGCCGCACCCTCTCGGCGCGCTGAATCGCTGCTTCGTCGTGCGTTCCCGCCACGAGAACTTCGAGCCGCGAGGGCACTGTCGCGTCGTAGTAAATGCCGAGGTCGTCGACTACCAGAGAAAGTGGCGGGTCGCGGTCGCCTAGGCTGACCGACCGAAGAAAGCCGTCTTCGACCTGCACCAGGGGAAGACCAAGCCGCTCGGCGAAGCGGCCTGCGATGGCGGCACTTGGCTTGCGGCCCCAAGCCAAGACAGCAGTTGCATCGCGCGCCGCCCGGCACCCGAAGACGAGCCGATGCTCATCGAGCAGCACCGGCAGTGTCGCGATGTCCTGCATGCCCCGGGTCAGCACAGCAACGGCGGGGCGATCGTCGCGCTTAGGCAAAGTCACAAACCCTCTGCATCCTTGAGCCGCCTTTGCAACGCATGGGAGTGGCGTCGTGCACACTCGCCGATGCGATAACCTTGCGGGGCTGCGATTGAGCGACAGCACATACCCCGCCATGAGACCCTATCGGATACTCCACATCCTGGCCGGTCTTTCGTTCGGGCTCATGTCGTGTGCCCGCGCTCAATCGGATACGCCCCGCAGTTTGGCGGGGCCGCTTGCCGAAGTTGCGGTGCCCCAAGGAATGCAGGACTTTGCGGTCGATGAGCGCCATGGCTACGTCTACATACAGGATGTAAAGAAGGTCGAGGGTGACGAGGAGGCCAGTGTCAGCCGCTACCGTTTTCGGCGCGATGGCGGCCTTAGTTTCGTGGACCGTTCTGCCGCAAGCCGGCACATTGGCCATCAAGGACTGAGCGTCGAGGCAGGGGTGGGAGGCGGCGTTTACCTCTGGGCATCGGCCTCCGAAGGGAACGGGCGGACCGCGGTCCGCTTTAAGTATCGAGCGGACCAACCACCGGCCGATGTCGAGAACTACACCCTCTTCGACACATCCTTCATCGACAAGAACACGACGGTGCCAGAGGTGTGCCGAGGCGAGCGCTATCTGGTGGCTCGCGGCAGGAAGGCCACCAGAGTTCAGTACATCGCGGTGTTTGACTTGAATGCCGTGGCGACCGCAGGCCCGGGCCAGCCCCTGCACCCGATCCATCAATGGCTGATTGACAAGGTCCTGTTCGCCGACGGGAAGCCGTTGCAGGGCCTGGCGTGTAGCGAGCAGGAGGTGTACATCTTGATTGGTGACTCGAAGCCGGATAGCGCCAAGCGACTGTACGTCTACGACATGGTTGGCAATCTGCTGCGCAGGCACGAGGAGCTTCAGCCAGGTGTGCACACTGCGATGGCGGAGGGGGTGCTCTACGAGCCTGAAGGGCTTGCGGTTTTCACGCCGCCGGCGGGGCGAGCTCCGCTGGTGATTGCCGCCATGGTAAGCGGCCGGGGGAAGGACAAGCGCGCTCGCTTGTGGCCACTCGATACGGTTCAAGACAAGTCCCCCTCCGCTCCAGTCAAGCGGTGATGAGGTGCGAGGCGAGCAGAGTCCTGGCCAGCGAGCAGATCTTCTCCCGAACCCGATCAGCTTGATCAGGCTTCAAAGCCAATCGGAGATTCTTCTCCAGCGCCGTTAGCGCAGGTCCATGTCGGCCTTGCTCGCCGTACAGCCGTGCGAGCGCGTTGCCAACATTCAACGTGTGGGCCTGAGTCGAGAGTGTCTCGAGGTGCCCAATTGCTTCGTCGGGGCGGCCGGAGGAGATCAACAACATCGCGAGCTTGTAGCGAGCGCGCCCGAGCAACGGCGCTGATCGCAGCGCACGCTCGAGCGCATTCTCCGCTGACTCGATGAGCCCGCGCTGCTCGAGTACGCATGCATGGAAGTACTGCAACAGCGCCCACTCGGGTTGCTCGGCCGCCACCTTTGCGATCGGCGTTTCAAGATCAATCCGGACAATGTGTCGCTGTAGGGCCTCATTGAACTGCTTGATGGCAGTCGCTTCATCGAGAGTTGTGTGTGCGCCTAGTTGGCCGGCCGCCAAGAACGACGTGGTCCCGCGGATGAAAAACTCCTCCGCTACCACTCTGAGTCCAACCCGTTCGTCGAGGTACTTGGCGACTACATGGCTATGGTTGTTGATAAGCGCGACCGAGATGCGCGGGTTGTGGTGCTTTAGCTTGCATGCGCAGTAGAAGTCGACGATATCTGCATTGCCGGATACGACGAGAACTTGTTCGGGCGAGCGAAAAGCTCGTTCGGCGATGCTCTCATCCCCTTCGGACCGTCCCTTGAGACTGGTAACGCTGCGTCCGTGCGGGATGCACAGTTCCGACTCCGGACCGAAGGCCAGGATGCGCTCGGCACCCAGCGCGGCGCCGTACCTCAACGCCGCGTACGCTCCCATGCTGGTACCGAGCGTCATCACCCGTCCGCTCTCTCGGAAGGGCTCGCAAAGGGCGGCCAAGTGGTCGAGCAGGGCTTGCTCGCTGGCGAAATCCGGTGTTCCTTCCAGATACCAGGTGCTGCAGTGATCGTTGACGAACACGAGATTGATAGGAAGGTCGGCAAGCACCTTCCAAAACGTGAACTTGCCGCACGGCACCGCTCTCGCCGAGAAGGCGATAAGAACGTCTTGGCTGTCTGCCCGACGCCTGACGTGGACGCTCGCCGCAGAGCCGTTCGGGTCACACGCAGCCTCGTACACAAGCTGGTCCAAGTCATTCCTCAATTAATGAGTCGAGTGGAAGAAACTCCGCTTGCCATCAACTCGTGGCGACCAAGCAATTCATGCAGCCGGCGAATCGAGCCCGCTCGGTGTCGCTCAAACTGCTCAGCGGCGTCTGCATCATCACGTTCATGGTGGCACTTGCTTCCCCGGCGTGCCCCCGTGCGAGCGCGAGTTCTAGCGCCAGGAGCAAGTCGCTCGGTGTAGGGGTTTCGCCAGTGCGCAATGCAGCGATGTCGCGTTCGGCTTCGTCGTATCGGCCCGCGAGGATGCGCAGCCGAGCGAGCTCCTTCTGCGCGCTGACACGGAAGCCGGCGTCGATGTGCGGTGTCGATAGCAACCCGCCCCAACTTTCGATGCCGCTGGCCAGCCGTTGCCAATCGCTGTCCGCTGCATCGACCAATTCGGGATCACCGTCGTAGCGGGGATCGGCAGAAATCCGGGTCTCGGAATCGACGTCTTCCGCCCGCCCGCTGCGTGTGCGGCACTCGTCAGCGAGCATGGCAAACCGCTCGCGCTGCGAAGGCTCCAACTCGGCATCCGCCATCAGCGCATCCCACAGCCCGCGGGCACGTTCCCATTGGCCAGTCGCCATGGCAATTTCGGCCAACTCTATGCGACATGCCTGATCGCCAGGATCATCGCCGACGATCTCGTCAAGCAAAGCTTGCGCCTCGTCAAGCCGCCCCAGCATGCGCAGCGCCTGAGCCTGCATCACGCCAGAGCTCCGTCTCAGCAAAACCTCGTCAGCGAATGCCCTCACCCGTTCCCATCGCTGCGCCGCCAACTCCCAAGCGCAGTAGGCCGTCGCCCCCCTTGCAGCGCCCACCACCACGTCCGCCATCGCACCACGCTCATTGGACGGACCGTCCATTCGCATCACGGCCTCCATCGTGCGCTTGCAGTTGTCGGTATCGATACTTGCGAAAGCCGACTGCATCCGTGAAAGGTATTGCGGCTCGGGCATCGAGTCGCGCTGCAGCAGGCGCTCAAGCTCGTCGAGCAACATTGCTTCGTCCTCGACTACAGGTCCGAACCCGTCCCGTCGGTATTCGTAGTAGCCCTTCTGGTACGAGTGTTCCCCGCCGAACACCTGCGCGCTGTCAAACTGGTAGTACAGCACAGGCTTTTGTAGATACGCCATCTCGAATGCAACCGATGAGTAGTCCGTCAGCATCAAAGCCGCGCGCTGGAACAGCGATTGGATCGACCCGCGTCGCTCGCCATGGACAACTTCGATGTGCGACGGAACGTCGAACCAATCGAGATAGGGTTCGATGTTTGGATGCGGAAACAGCACAGCCTTGTAACCATACTCCCGCATCATCTGCGCCAGCCTTTCAGAGTGCAGGATGCTCTTCCAAAGCGACGCATACTGCGATTCGTAGAAAGCGGGGTTCACCATGCGGGTGCTGCACTTTCCCTTCAGAGCGCCGGCGAGAAACAGCCGCCAAGTCGGCATGATCATAATCAGCCTCTCGGGCTTCTTGGCGCCGCGCAAGAGAGCGTCATGGCGCGGGAATCCCGTCAGAACAACCTCGCGCGGAGTGAGCTTGTACCGGTTGGCGCTACCGGCAATCGACTCGTATTCAACCCTCGATGTCGTGACGAAGCAGTCAATGGAACGGCTGTTTATCCACTTCGAGATGTCGTCCTTCGTCACGCCGTGCTGCAGGAAAGTAAAGCGGTACTTGAGCAAGTCCCCGTACCAGGTCTTCGGCATCAAAGACACGACGAAGGGAGCCGCATGCGACGACAGTAGATGAGCGCAGTGCAGCAGCGCCAGCTTGTGGTCCGTCGAGCCGAACGGGATCAGCCGGAAACCCTCGGCCTGGAGCCGATCCCATGATGGTGACTTGGAGTCAAGCACAAAGAAGGCGTTGATCTCCGGATGCGCCTGGCGCGCGTACCGGTACAAGTGCTCGGCGTTGTCATCCGCCTCAACGTCGCGGTCCATGAACAGCCAAGCTTCGCGGAAGCGTGCGACGGTGTCGGCTTGAGCGAAGAGCCGCCGAATTCGCCGAACGGCGAGTGGATAGTTGCGGCGAGCCGCTGGCCGAGCGGTAAGTGCCTCCACCACCTGCCACGGCTGGGGCGTCTCCCGCCTCTTTCCGTCTACAAAGATGCCGGCTTGAACACGGTTCAGCGTTGCTGCCAGTCCCCCCGAGTGGCCAAAGGTCGGCAACCACACAACGCGTTCGTAGACTATCGGGGCGCCGAGGAACTCGAGCGTTCTGGACTTCACAACCCGCGGGAGCACATCTCGGGACTTGCCCCAGTGAAATACCTCAAGCGGTTCAGCATGGCTCGTGAAGTACCGAGCCCGGATCCAGCCGTTCTGGGAATCATAGTCGTCGACGTACAAGGTTTGCAACTTGGGGTCGGCGGCCTTGTAGCGGTGCAGCAAAGCAATGCGATTGCGTATCGGAGTGCGCTTAAACGCCTCGATGGTTTTTTCCGGTACTTCGGCAAGCACGGTCGCGTACAGGGTATCGACCGAAGACTGGCATCCGCCTTCCAAAAGTTCGCGAGTGGACCCTTGTGACAAGCAGATGTCGAGCGGAAGAACCAACGCATGCAGCACCGCGTTGTCGATGCAGCGGCGCAGCGTCGCACCGGCGCAGCTGCTAGCCTGCTTCAGACGCAACAGGAGTTGGGTTGATTCCGCGACCGCCTTGGCGCCCGCCCCCAACATCTCCGCCCGGTCCCGTTGTTGCCTCGTGCTGTTGACGAATAACCGCGCAGCCCGCAGAAGTCCCACGTGGACGTTTCCCATCGCCAGAAGGTATTCATTGACGAAGGCAAGTTCCTCGAACGTCTGCACGCCAGTCGACACGAAGCGGCTCGCGTGCAGCCGCAGGATCGAACTTCGAAAGAACACTCCGGCGGTCGAAGCTTCGAAGAACGATGGCAATTTGTCCAGCGTAAACGTCCTTTTTTTCGACGCGAAATGTTCGCGCCGCACGTGAGTCTCATAAATCTTTCCGGTGGAGCTATCGCGGTATGCAACGTCGCAGCACAGTAGGCCGACCTTCGCAGCGCTGGCATGAGCCAGGAACGTGTCGACGTGACGAACCCAGTTCTTTGCGGGGATGTCGTCTGCCTCCAGAAATACGACCCATTCGCCATCTGCCTGAGTTAAGGCCATGTTCCGCGCGGACGCCACTCCTGCCGATGGATCTCGCAGCACCTGGCAGATCGAAGCCGAGGCGCGAGGTGGAGCCCAGGTCACCACTCCCTTGCGGCGCGCGTCTACGACTACGAGTTGCAGACAACGATCGACGTCTACGTTCTGTTCGGCCAGCAGCTCCGCCAAGCTCGTGAGCTGCCGGGCGTCGTTGTCATCCGACAGCACGACGACGATCGAGTAGCGGAACCGGCATGCGCGGCGTGAGCCGCTCGCGCGGATCCTTGTCGCGAAGTTGCGGCGGAGAAAATTGACGCCAGCGTCTAAGAAGTACCGATGCGGCGTGCGCAGCAGCTTTCTAAGTTTTCGGTTCATTGCACTTGATCCTTCGCCAATTCAGACAGGTGGGCGCAGCGCGCGTCTTTCGGAGATATCTCGGATCTCTCTACGTCAAAGGCAGTCATCAGCTCGATCAGGAGGCAATCGTTCAGCTTTCGTTCAAGCATGTAGGGCGACTTGTTGCGCCGCTTGTGCCAGTAATGCAGCGGCATCGCATGCATTGGCACATGGCGTTGCGCGTTGTAGTTGTGCTTGCGAAATCCGCCCAGCTGATGGACGTCATAGGATCGAACATCTCGGTAGTACTCCGCGTTCTCTGAAAACGGCGGACGCTCGCCGAGCACTCCAGTCGCTCGATGGATGAACTCAATGTCTTCGCAGCCGTATCCCAGAAACTCCTCGCGATAGCCTCCGAGCTTGCGAAATAGCCCCAACTCCACAAGCTGGATGCCCGTCGTGTAGCCGATCTGAATTCGGTGCTCACGGTCCGGCACACCTGTTGACCACACGTCCCGCAACATGCGGCCGGTACCGCTTTGCCGGTCCAGGAACACCACCGGCAACCAAGTGAAGCGTTGACCTGATTCGATCGCTGCCCGGATCCATTGCAGCGCCGTCGTCGTCAAAAGCACGTCGACATCGAGGAAGAGTACGTAGCCACTGGTGAGGCCGGCCGACGCGCAGTTCTTGACCGTCGACGGGGAATAGAAACTCGGACAGCGGACCGGCCGATGCTCGACGCGCAGGAGATGGCACAGCATCCGCACGGGCACGTTCAGGGCGGTGCCATCGCCGACCAGCACGCGTCTGATGCCCACCCGATGCAGGCGGATCACGTTGAGTGCCAGGCGAACGATCAAGTCGAGGCGCGAGAGGGACCATTTGAACGGGATTAGCACGGTCAGCGCTTCCAGAGCGGCGCCCGTGTCCGCCGGTGTCGCTTCGCGGCTGGACCCGTCGCTGAAACTTGCGTTCGATGGCCACGAGTGAGTCATAGACCAAAAGCCTGAGCACGGCGGACGCCGAGCGAACACCGGCTGCCTCGGCGCTCTTGCGTCGACCTAACAGGCGTCGCCGACTGCGTGAATGGGTTCGAACGGACCGTCACGTGGTGCTACTCCTTCCTGTCCGGGAACACGCTGTGCGCCGCAAACCGAGTTGTCTGCGCCGTCGGCATGCCGACTTGAGTTCTCGTCCCAGCCACCCGCCATGTGGCGGCATTCACGGCGAAGGGCGCCCTCTGCCCAAACTCCGGGCTTGTCCACCTGACATTAGCTCGGTGGTAGTGCAGTTCCGCGAACGGCGTCCATACATTGCGATGTCCCGCTTTACGGACCTTCAAAGATAAGTAAAGGTCATCGAAGGCCGCTTGCGAGTGCGCCTCGTCAACCCCTCCGACTTCGTTGAAGATGCTCTTTCGCACCAGCAGCAGTGCATCGGTCACCGTGCCCACGTCGTGCACGATCCGCAGGCGGCTGAAGTACTCGTTCGCATCCCGCGAGAGGTACTTGTGCGAGCGACCCACCGCGCCGCCGATGCCAAGCACCACCCCCGCACGACGCCTCGAACTATCGGGGTAGCACAGCTTTGCGCCGACGCACCCGACGTCTTGCCGCACGGCATGGCTGACCATCTCGGTGAGCCAATCTGGACTGATCACTTCGACGCCGTGGTCGATAAACCCAAGTACGTTTCCGCTCGCATGACCCGCCGCGAAGCTATGGATGCCGGCATAGCCGAACGGCTGGTTGTAGCGCAGCACGCGCACCCGCCCAGCGTGTGTCTCCGGCAGCGACTCCAGATACTCCAGCGACTCGGGCTCGCGCGACTGGCTGTCGATCACCAGGATCTCGTAATGTGGATAACTCGTGCGTTGGATGATGGATTCGATGCAGGTGCGCAGCACTTCGACTCCGTCTCGCGTGGGCACGATGAGGCTCACGACAGGCGCTGGGTCCGGGACGGGCCAGCGGTGGCGGTACAGCCCCGGCGCGATCACGCTGACGCGCACGCCGGGGCTGAAGGCGTCGGCTTGTTCCTGCAGGGCGCGTCGTGCGGCCTCGGTGGCGTAGGGCTTCTGCTCGTGTGCGGAGGCTGTCGAGCCCTCTGTCTTGCGCCAGTGGTAAAGCACCTCGGGCACGTGCAGCACGTCTGCCGCGTCGGGCACGCGAGACAGGCAGCGCAGCAACAAGTCGAAGTCTTGGCTGCCTTCGAAACCTTCGCGGAAGCGGCCCGCAGATTCCACGAGCTCCCTGCGGTACACACCCAAGTGCGACACGTAGTTCTGCGAGCGCAGCAGGTCGGGCGACCAGTCCGGCTTGAAGAAGGGGTCGCAGCGGCGCCCCTCGGCGTCGAGCTTGTCCTCGTCCGAGTACACGAGCTGCGCACCGGGGCGCGCCTGTAGCGCGCGCACCACCGCGAACAGCGCATGTGGCGCGAGGGTGTCGTCGTGGTCTAGCAGGGCGATGAACTCGCCGGTGGCCAGGTCGATGGCGCTGTTGCTCGCGAGCGAGATGTGGCCGTTGCGCTCGCGCCAGCACACGCGCACGCGCGGGTCGCGCGCTGCGTATTCCTCGATCACCTCGCGCACCCCGGGCAGCGTGGAGGCATCGTCTGCAATGCACAGTTCCCAGTGGGGGTAGGTCTGTGCGAGCACGCTCTCCAGGCACTCGCGCAGCAGGCCGGTCGGCGTGTTGAACGTCGGCGTGATCACCGAGATGACCGGCCTGAAGCGCCAGCTGACCATCTCCCGCAATTGCTGCTCCGCGCTCGCGATCGCAGGCTGCTCCACGTCGGCGATCCACTCGTCGTAAGTGATGGCGCCTTCATGGCGCGGCTCGAAGACATTGCAGTAGGCCTGCCACAGCGACTCGGCGCCCTCCTCTGCGGCCTGGCCTTCGGTGGAACGGCAAGCCGATCCGCCCCGGCCGCTGCGTGCACTCTCCAACTTGGCGTTCATGCGCGCCACGGCAAAGGAGCGGCTGACCCGCTGCACTCTGAAATGCCGGATCGTGAACTCGCCTGGCGCAGCCATCGGATCCAGCCTCAGGCGCGAGCTCGATTGCACGCGAAGCAGCCGCTTGGCCACCTGCCCGCTGCGCAGCGGCAGGCTGAGGGCATCGGCCTCCAGAACGCCCTGCCCGTGGTCCAGGTAGAGCCTGGCCCGGCCGCGCGCGGCGGGCAGCTCGAGCTCCAGTTCGAGCATGTACCAGCCGGCTGCGAGGGGCGCGTTGAGCCGCATCTGTGGGTCGTCGCTGATGGCGACATACCCGTGCGTTCGCCCTTCTACGGGCTGCAGGTCCTTGACCGGCAAAAGCTCATGGAGGCGGCGCGTGGGGCGCCACGCGAGCAGCCAATCGAGCGCGCGCTGCACGGCGGGCGGCCACATGTCGTGCTCGGTGTGCACGCGCAACGCGTCGATGCGAAAGCGCCCTGGCGTGTCGCGCGGGTCCAGGCGCCAGCGCGATCCGCTGCGCAAAGGCGGCAGACCGCCGCTGAAGCTGCGGGCCGCCGTGCCTTCCGCCACCACACCACTGCCGGCATGCAGCGGCCGACTGGCATGGGGCTCGAAACTGCCGCGCCCGTCTGCCCAATACAGCACCGGCGAGGCCGATGCCTCGTGGTCGGTGGCCAGGTCGAGCTGAACCTGCAGGCGGGCCGCAGCATCGATCTGCAGGAAGCGCAGCTGTGGGTCGTGGCCGGTGGCCAGCAGCGGCCAGCAATGGTCCTCGCGAAACTCCACCTCGCGCAGGCCGCGCACACCCATGCGGTACAGCGCCGCCGCGGTCAGCATGGTGACCGGCACGGTAGACTCATCGGCCGGCGCATCGTGCAGCTCGGCCGACACTCTTTCCAGCGCGGCAAGGGCCAGCCTGTTGCCGTGCAGCTGCAAGCCCTGGGACGCGTCAGCGATGAACACCCATCCGCAGGTGGTGTCGCCATCAGTCTGCAGGGCGACGCGCGCGTCGGGCCACCGCCCCTGTGTGCCTCGCACCACCAGCCACAGGCTGCGCGGCGCCACCGCAGGCGAGAACGCGAGGCGAAGCCAGCGCCCGCGCGCGGGCTTCAACCAGGCCCCCACCAATTCGCGCGATGCCTCGGAAGGCGAAGTCCCCTCCTGCACAGGGCCCAGGGACAGGTTGGCGACTACTTGGCCGTGCATGCCGGGCGTGGCCAAGCAGGCGATGAGAGGCGGGCGGGTCATGTCGTTCATCACAGTCCGAACAACACCTTCGCCGCCACGGCGATCTGGTAGACGATCTGGCTGATGCCGCGGGTGATTTCAATGTTCTTGGTTTCGATGCGCGGCAGCACCATGATCTCGTCGCCGGCGGCCAGCGCGGCCTGCGTGGCCTCGCTCACGCGGCCGTCCTGGCGCAGCACCAGCACGCGGGCCTTGTCGGCGCCCTGGTTGTAGCCACCGGCCAGGCGCACGTAGTCATCGACCTTGGCGTCGGGCTGCCACACCAGCGCATTGGGAAACAGCACCTCGCCGCTCACCAGCACGAGGTTGCTGCGCTCGGGGATGCGCAGCACGTCGCCGTCTTCGAGGATCGTGTCGCCGGCCATCTCGCGCTGCGCCAGCACCACCTGCCCGCGCGGCTGCGTCTGCCGGGCGCGCTCGATGAACTGGGTGATGAGCTCGGCTTCGCGGGTGCGCAGAGCAGCCTCTTCGCTGGTGGCGCTGCGCGCGGTGAGCGCATAGGTTTCGAGGCCGCGCAGCGAGCTTTCGAGCATCTCCTTCTGGCGCTGCGCCACCGATTTTCGGAAGAGCTGCACCGCGTCCATTTCGGCTTGCGGCGCGGGGCGCACACGGGCCAGCGCATCGCGCAGCCGCCCGCCGTAGGGCATGACCAGCGAGCGCTCGCCGAGATGCGCGCCCTCGATGCGAACGAGGATGGTGCCGGGGTACTTGTCGGATGTGATGGTGACCTCGTCGCCATCGCGCACGGTCACGCCGGCCGCATCGGCCAATGGGTGGTATTCGCTGCGCCGGTCGGCGCCCACCTTGCGCACGATGCTCATGTGGGTGGCGCCGGGCTTGGGCCGCGCCACGGCCAGCAGCTCGGCCGCCTTGATTTCGGGCCGGGTGAACTCGAACACGTACGGGTTCTGCACTTCGCCGGCCACCTGCACGGTGTGCTGGCGCGGGCGGGCGACGATGGTGTCGCCGTCTTGCAGCTGCACCTGCTCGATCTGCCCTTCGAGCAAGAAGCGGTAGAGGTCGATGCGCGCACGCGGCTGGCCGGCGCGCAACACTTGCACGTCAAGGTGGCTGCCGCGGTCGGGGTCGATGCCGCCGGCGCGGTCGAGGTAGCTCAGCACCGAGTCGCTGCTCAGGCCGCCATACAGCCCGGGGGCGCGCACGAAGCCGGTCACGAACACCTTCACCGGCTGGGCGGCATCGACGCTGGCGTACACGCCAACGTTCGCGCGGAACACGCGCTTGGTCTGCACTTCGACCTGCGCGTTGAGATCGGCGTTGCGCACGCCGATCACACGCACGGGGCCCACGTTGGGAATGAACAGGTTGCCCTGCGCGTCCACCGGCTGGGTGGCGTCGAAGGTGAAGGCGCCCCACATGCGCAGCGCTACGCGGTCGCCCACGGTCACGCGGTAGTCGGGGTTGAAGCCGCCGCCGTGCTCTGCGGCGAACCGGCCGCTGAACATCTGCGAACCAAAGACGATGGGCTGCGCCGAGGTGGCCGGGTTGGGCGGCAACGGCATGGGCACCACCGGGGCGCTGGGCACCGGGGCAGTGGGGGCAACCGGCGTTGCCTGTGATGCCATGGCGCGCAGCGAAGGAAGCTGCGTCACACCGCGCGGGCCGGTGCCGAGCGGGTCTGCAAACGATTGCGCTTGAATGGCGGGCGCGCAGAGCACCAGGGCGAAGGCCACGAGGGCGCACGCCAGGGCTCGCAGCCCCGCCCGCTGCTCCTGTTGCGGATCAAGAGTGGACGCACTATGGAAATGCAGATGAAGGTGGCAACGCATGTCAGTCGTGGTGTTCGCGGATGGTCGCCAGCGTCAGCCGCACCACGCCGAAGAGCAGGCCGCAGACGATGAACAGCGTGACCAGCGTGTAGAGCCGGCGCGGCAGCAGCGCGCTTTCCGGCAGGGACGGCGGCTCGATGACCGCCAAGCTCTTGATCTTTCGCGTGGCCTCGATGCGCGCGTTTTCCACGGCCGTGAGCGCGAGCTTGTAGGTGTCCTGCGCGAAGGAGTTTTGCGCGGTGTGCTCCTGGAACTGGATGGCAAGCTTGTTGATGCGCTTGCCGTCGCCACCGCCCGTGGTGCGCGATTGCTCTGCCGTCATTTGCCGGCGCATGGCGTCGAGTTGACTGCGCAATGACGCCACCTGGGGCGCGTCTTCATTGAGGTAGCTGCGCAGGGCCCGCAGCTCGGTTTCGGTGCGTGTGATCAGCGCCTGCAGTTCGCCTTCGATCCTGCCCGCCACCTGCGCCTGGGCCAGCGGGTCGAGCTGGGAGTTCTTCGCCTGGAACTCCAACAGTGCGACCTGGGCAAGCTTCAGGCGTTCGCCCGCACGTTCGAGCTCGCCCTCGGCGAACTGCATCTGCTCGCGCGCCATGCGGTGCGAGAAAGAGTTCACGAAGCGCTCGCTCTCTTCAAGGATGGCCTGGTTGAGTGCCTGCGCGAACTCCGGGTTGAAACCCTGCGTGCGCACGGTCAGCAGCGAGGCGGTGTCATCGAACAGCACTTCCACGCGGGCGCGGTAGTACTCCAGCAGCCATTCCTGGGTGGTGCCGGCGTACAGGCGGTACAGCGCGTCGCGCTTCGGCGCCTCGAAGTGCGCGCGCAGATTCAGACGCGCGTCGAGCTTCTTCATCAGCTCCAGCGAATGGATGTACTGCCGCAGGTACAGCGTGTCTTCGCGCGCGGGCGGGTTCACGCCGGCGATCAGCAGCGCCAGGCCTGGCGCGCTGGCGTTGCCGCCTTGCGCCTGGCGCACGGTGATGATCGATTCGCTGATGTAGCGATCAGCCGCGAAGAAGCTGAAGTACACGATGGCCAGCGCCATCGGTACGCCGAGCATGGCCCAGGCGAGTCGGCGCGGAGTGAACCAGAGTAGGTACTTCATCGCTCAGTGGGCGTGGGCCTGCGCGGCAGGCGCGGGGGATATGTCGGGCGCCGGCCCGGCGGTCTTGGCAGGCGCCGGCGCGGGGGGCTGGCCCGTGTAGGCGGCGATGCCGGCCTCCACATCGTCGAAGAGCACGGCCTCGCCACCGCGCACCAGCACGACCACGTCGCACAGCGAGCGGATGTCGGGAACGTTGTGCGAGACCAAGATGACCTTGGCGTGCTGCAACCGCTGCTTGAACACCTCCTGGCTCTTGCGCTTGAAGGCCGGATCGCCCACGGCCATCACTTCGTCGATGAGGTAGTAGTCGAAGTCGAACGCCATGCTCAGGCCGAAGGCCAGGCGTGAGCGCATGCCCGAGGAGTAGCCCTTCACCGGCCGGTCGAAGGCTTCGCCGATCTCGGCGAAGTCCTGCACGTAGGCGAGCCGGTCACGCATGGCAGCGCCCGTGAGCCCCAGCATGCGGCACACGAACTGCACGTTGTCGCGACCTGAAAGCGAGCCCTGGAAGCCTCCGGACAAACCCACCGGCCACGAGATCAGTTCATCAGACACGATGCGGCCTCGGTTGGGCGTCTCGATGCCGCCCAGCATGCGCAGCAACGTGGACTTGCCCGCGCCATTGGGGCCCAGCACACCGATGCTCGCGCCCGGCGGAAAGCGGAAGTTCAGGTCCCGGAAGACGTACTTGCGCCCCTGCGGCGTGGGGTAGTACTTGGTGACGGACTGCAGCTCGATCATGTCAGCCCGCCATCAGTTGCTGCCTGCGCACCTGGTACAGCGCCAGGCCGGCGGCCAGGGCCACGAGCGCGCAGGCCCCCACATAGCCCGGGCTCACGCCTTCGAGCAGCCGGTAGTTCGGCAGGAAGAGCGCCCGAGACAGTTCCACCACGTGCACCAGCGGGTTGAGCAGCAGCAAGGGCCAGTACTGGGTGGGCACCACGTGCAAAGGTGCCATCACGCCCGACAGCAGGTACAGCGGCAAGAAGACGATGCGTACGAAGCTGCGCAGTTGCGGGAAGGTGTCGGTGGCCACGGCCAAGCCGAGGCCCAGGCCCGCGCCCCCGGCCACCACGGCTATCGCCAGCGCGAAGTTCTCTAGCGGGTGGGTCGGCCAAAAAGGCATGTCGAACGCGGAGAACGCCGCGAACATCAGAAGCGAGATCGTTCCGTACAGGCCGATCTCCAGCAGCGCGCGGGCGATGAGCGTGTCGAGGGGTTTGACTTGCCGGTACCCGAAGAGGCTTCGGTTCGAATCAATGCCGTCCATCAAGCGAAGGGCGAGGTTCTTGAACAGATAGAACGGCACGATGCCGGTGAGCAGGAACACCGGGTAGTCGACACCCGGCAGCACCAGGCGGTGCAGCGTGCCGAGCAGCAGCGTGAGCAGGACGATCTGCGACAGCGGCTCGAGCAGCGCCCAGTACACGCCGAGCCATCGCCCGCCGAAGCGCGTCTTGAGCTCGCGCAGCAGCAGCGCGTACAGCACGGCGCGCTGCACCGCGAAGCCTTCGCGGCGCACGCGTTGCGGGCGCAGGGTGTCGGCACTCATGCGAGATGCGCCTCGCCGCGGCTTCCTTCGCCGCCGGTGTCGGTCATGGGGCCGCTCACCGTGTTCGCCGCGGGCGCAGGATGGAAAGCTGCGTTGTGCACGTCACGCAGGGCGGCAGGGTGCGGGAGCGCGTCACCGGGCAGCGGCTGCACCGCTGTCATGTCCTTGCGGATCACCGCATCGATGCTGAAGGGAGACTGCGTATCCAGCAGCGAGAAACCCGTGTCCGACAGGGCATCACCGGCCGCCGCCGCGCCATGCAGGGCGGGCAGCTTGCCGTAGAAGCTGGCATTGAGCTGGGTGCGCTTGACCACGTGCGCGCGAAAGCGCTTGTAGAGTCGCTGCTCCACCGGATCGGGGTCGCGCCAGAAGGTGGCGAGGCCGCCCGTGTGCACGAGCCCGGGCATGGCATAGAGGCACTCGCCAAGCACGCACACCGGCGTGCCGTGATACATGGCCTGCAACCCCGTGGTGCTGTTCACCGTGACCACGCCGCGCGCATGCTTCAGCAGCATGGGCAGGTGCAGGTCATGCACGTAGAGAACGCGGCCGGTGAGCCCCAGCCGGGCGCTGAGTTCGCCAATGTGATCGCCGTAGTCGCGATAGGCGCGATCCATGGGGTGGTGCTTGATCACCAGCTGCGTCATGGCGTGCGCATGCGACGCGAAAGAGGCCATCACCTCGGCGATCACTTCCTGCACGTCGTCGTAGGGCGAGTGTTCGGTGAGCTGCGCATCGTTGTGGACCTGCAGTGCCAGCAGATACCAGCGCTTGCTAAGCATGGGACCGGTCAGCTCGGACAGCAGGTGCCTCTCCGCCCAGGCATAGCGCAGCTTGCGGATCCCGCTGCGCATCCACCGCAGGCCCTCCCTCGCGGGATGCAGATCGCGGTGGTACACGTGGTGCGGAAAGCGGCTGCGCAGCGCCAACGTGGCCGTCGCATAGACGACGGCGTACCAGGCCATGCGCGAGAACCTCTGGCCCGTGTCGCGCGGCTTCAAAAGTTGCGGATGCGGCGTCTCCCGATAGAAATCGGCTTCGCGCGGCAGCGAGGTGTGCCCGTTCACGCCGCCCACTTCGAGCGTCACGTAATGCGGGCGGATGTAGCCCTCCTCGAACACGAACACTCGCACGCCCATCTGCCGCGCCACCTGGATGGCACTGCGATGCATCGCCCTCGCCTGACCGAACAGCACGATCGCGTCGATGCGATCGCCCAACAGCAGCCGGCGCAGCCAGGGAGCCCAGTCGTCCGCCGGGTCGCTGTAACGAATGGCATCGTTACGGCGATAGAAGAATTCGTCCCCGCCGTTGAAGTGAACCTTGCGTACCCGAAGCCCTTGCTCAGCCAGATAATCCGCGAGCCGGCTGAAGAAGGGGCCCATCGGGCCCTGCAGCAACAGCGGTCGTCGACACGCGACGAGCGCGGAGAACGAGTCTGGGTACATCGTGCGTATGTATTTCAAACATTCAGGCGTTTTACGCACTTTACTCGGAATATGTTCCGCTTTACGCACGGCGGGAGTCGCGTTTTGATCAGAATTACCGATTTAGGCGACACCGGTTCGACCCAGGCGCCCGCACTCGACATCGAAGGCGCCATCCAGGCGCTGGGCGGCAGCGAAGCAGCCCTGCGGGAAGTGGTGTGGGTATTTCTTCAGTACGCGGACGAATCACTGGCCGCGATGCGACGTGTCGCGGGCTCACCCGCGGAGGTACAGGCGCTGGTGCACGAATTGGGCAGCTCGTTGGGCGCCGTGGGAGCGCGAGATGCCTGCAGCCAAGCGCGCGAGCTGGAGCGGCGCTTGCGAAACGGCGATACAGCCGCGGTATCGGCCTTGGTCGGCCTCGAAGCCTGCGTGGAGGAAACCGCGCGGTTGCTGGCCCAATGGCTGGCGGGCCCGCGCATGCAGGTCCTGTAGCAAGGCAAGTACAGCTTTCGGCTACCGCAGCTGGAGCCCCAAAAGCAAAAAAGCCCGCGACGCGGGCTTTTTCTTTTCTTGCCTACAGGCGCTGGCTAGCGCCGAGGGGGCGTCAGCTCTTGCCTTCCGCCTCTGCAAGTTCCTTGCAGGAGGGAGCGCACACGAACTGCGTGCGGCCGAGTAGCTTACGGCCCTTCAGCGAAGAGCGCGGACGATGCTTGCCACACAGGAAGCACGACATGGTCGCAGTGGTGAAGGCCCCAGCAGACCCGAACGGCGAGCCAGCGGGTTTGGAGCGGTAGCGCAAACCATCTGAGTCGATGGTCGTCTTGATCTCGTCTTTGGCCATGGTGGGGACAGTACTCCGGGGCCCCTATTGTCCAGGATGTGGGCAATGCCCGGTAGCACCAGGGATTAAGGGTCGATGCCCGCGACTCGCGACGTGGCTTCTTGGGCGAAATACGCACGCAGAGTTGAGACTTTTGCAACGTCATAGACGCTGGGTGAACCCATCCCGCCGCATCGGGTCAATGCATGGTTTGACCACACAAGGAAAGTTCATGCCCCGCAAATCCAAGCCTGCCGCCGTGGCCCTGCCCTTCGCGCTGTGGGCTGACTTGGCCCTGCGCACGGGCGAAATGTTCACGGCCTCGGCTCAGGTCATTGCGCACCGCACCGGGCGGATAGCGAAGGCAGGTCATTCCCCGGGCCTTCGCGATCGGCGCGAGTTCGCAGGCTTGGGCTTGGAAAAGGTGGAAGCCGCCGGTGAGTCGCTGTTTGCCATGGGCCAGCATCTCACGGCGTCAAACGCGCAACTGGCCATGCGCGCCTGGCGCGACATGGCGGGCGCCGGAAACGCCTGGCTCGGGCTGGTTCGCAGTCGCACACTGCCGCAGATGATGTCGGGACATGCGGCGCTGGCAAGCAGCGTAAGCAAGTCGGCACAGTCGGCCTCGCAACTGTCGGATGCGACAGCGCGCATGGCCAGCAGGGGGCTCAAGCCCCTCCATTCGCGTGCGACCGCCAACGCCAAGCGGCTTGGAAAGATCAGGTAGCCCCTCCCGGGTACGGCAGCCGCGGGTTCCCCAGGCTGCCGCAAAACCCCGCGCAGCGCCGGGATAACGATGGCATGCCGGCCGGCTGCCGATGGTGGAATGGCCTCGTCCTCACAGCACATTCCACGCCGTGAACAAGCGTCCCTCCACCGTAAGCCGTCTCCTGCATCTTCTGCGCCTTGGGCGCTGGGTCGATGCAGCCTCAGCCATCGGCCACGCCTTGCGGCGACGCAAACAGGTACCTACCCCGCAGGCGGCGCATGACGCCAGTGCCGAGGCCCCCCTGGTCACCGTAGACCCGGCAGCCGAGTCGGACTGCACCGCGTTGCGCGCCCAAGCCCCTGGACCCAAGCCGGCCGCCGACGCGCGAATCGCTGCCCAGGTGATGACCACGCCTGTCGCCGAGTTCGTCGACAGCACCTACAGCTGCCAGGCAGGCACCCGGCCATACAAGCTCTTCGTTCCCCACGCGCTTAGCACGCAGCGCCGGCCCCTCGTCGTGATGCTGCACGGCTGCCGACAGAACCCCGCCGACTTCGCGGTCGGCACACGCATGAACGAGCTTGCACAGGCGCGGGGCATCGTCGTGCTCTACCCCGGCCAGGTTTTGAAGGCGAATCACCTGAACTGCTGGAACTGGTTTCGCCCGGAGGAGCAGCAGCGCGGCCAAGGCGAGCCGGCCATCATCGCCGGCCTGACCAGCCAGGTGATGGAGACTTATGGCATCGACGCGCGCCGCGTCTACATCGCGGGCCTGTCTGCCGGCGGCGCCATGGCGGCCGCGCTGGCGGCCACCTACCCGGAGATCTTCGCCGCAGTGGGCGTGCATTCGGGCCTTCCGCATGCCGCCGCCCACAGCTTTGCCACCGCGATGAGCGCCATGCGGCACGGCCCGGCCGCGCGCGCCGCGAATCGCCGGCCTTCGGAGCGCGTCCCCTTGCCGACCATCGTGTTTCACGGCGAGGAAGACACGACGGTGCACCCGGGCAACGGCGACGAAGTCATCGCCCAGACGCGATGGGACGCGGAGGCATTCGCCGACTCGCAAAATGGCAATGGCATGGAGGTGAAACGAGCCGAGGTTCCCGGCGGCCGGGCCTACACGCACACCCGCCACTTCGACCGGAACGGCCGCTGCGACGCCGAGCATTGGCTTGTGCATGGCGCCGGGCACGCCTGGTCAGGCGGCAGCGCTGAGGGCTCGTTCACTGACCCGCTGGGGCCGGACGCGTCGGCGCAGATGCTGCGCTTCTTCCTGGAGCATCCGAAGGAAGAGCCTTCGATTTGCTGATCCGGTCGAATCGGCGACAAATGAGCCGCGTCCGCGCGCGGGTCACCCCTTCGGCTGAAAGCCCGCCACGCCCGACTGCCAGAGCGCGAACGCGTACTCGTCCGCCACCTCCAGGTCGCGCTGCGCGCGGGTGGAGCCCAGGCCGTGGCCGGCCTGAAAGTCCACACGCAGGAGCACCGGCTTGCCGGAGGCCGTGGCGGCTTGCAGGCGCGCGGCCATCTTGGCGGCCTGCCAGGGATCCACGCGCGGGTCCGTCATGCCGGTGGTGAGCAGCACCGCCGGGTAGCGTTCACCCTCTTTCACGTGGGTGTAGGCATCCATCGCGAGCAGGCCCTTGAAGCCGGCTTCGGTCTTCACCGACCCGAACTCGGGCACGTTGGGCGGGCCGTTCTGCGAGAACTCTGCGCGCAGGGTGTTGGACACGCCCACCTCGCTGATCACCGCCGCAAACAGATCGGCCCGGGTGGTCATGGCGCGGCCCACGGTGATACCGCCCGCCGAACCGCCCTTGATGGTGAGCCTCGATGAGTGCGTCCAGCCCTTGGCCACCAGCATCTCGGCTGCGGCGATGAGGTCTCGCCAGGTGTTGGGCTTGTTGAGCAGGCGGCCGGCCTCGTGCCATTCGCGGCCGTATTCCCCGCCGCCACGCACATGAGCCACGGCCCACACGCCGCCGCGCTCCAGCCACGCGATGCTGCGCGGCGCGAAGTACGGGTCGTAGCTCATCGCATACGACCCGTAGGCGTCGATCATCAGCGGCGCACTGCCGTCGCGCGGCGTGCCTTTGCGGTAGACGATGGACACCGGGATGAGCGTGTCATCGTGCGAGCTGGCGAACACCTGCTCGGATGTGAAGGGCGACACATCCAGCGGCGGTCGGGCTGACCAGGGAGTGCCCGTCACAACGCCCGAGGGCTGCACCTTCACGATGTGCCGCGGCCGCACCCAGCTTTCCAGGGCCGCCACCACGCCATCGCGCCTCGGGTCGCTGAAGACGAAGCCGATCGAGCCCTCGAAGGGTAGCTTCACGCGCGATGCCTTGCCTCCCGGCCGGCCGGCGAAGCGGCGCAGCCGGCCCACGCCGCCGTCGAGCTCCTGCACGTACACGGCATCGCGCGCCGCGAACACCGCGCGCTGGAGCGCCCGGCCCTGAGGCAGCACCTCCCGCGCCCGAGCGAAGGCCGGTGCGGTGGCCCTCACGTGCACCACGCGGCCGCGTGGCGCGTCCTTCTCGGTGAGGAGCCACAGGTCATCGCCTCGGAAGGTGAAGCTGGTCACACGGTCCTCGTCCACGCATACCGGCTTCCAGCCGCCCTCGCCGCGCATCGCCGCTTCCTGCGTGTGGGCGAAGAGCGTGAGTTCGCGCTGCACGCCGCCCACCAGCGCAGCCACCACGTGCCGGCTGCCCGGCTGCACGGCCACGATGGGGAAGTCGATGTCGCGAATGGGCACGTCGGCGAACTGTCCGCGCGAGAGCACTTTCACGTCCTTGTCGGGATCGGTCCCCAGCCGGTGCAGCCAGCACACGCTGTCCTTGTAGAAATCGTCGCTGCCCGGTCGCCGGCCTGCCGCCAGGCGGTTGAAGAAGAATCCAGTGCCGTCATGCAGCCAGCTCGGCTGCGGGTACTGCGCGCGGTCGATCCGCTCGGGCAGCACGCGACCCGTTGCCGTCTCCATGATCTCGATCACGGCCTGTTCGGAGCCCGAAGGCGACAAGCCATACATCACGTGCCGGCCATCGGGGGACGGCAGCCAGTAGTTCATGGCATAGCTCACTTCGCCCTGACGCCGCTCCTCCGGATTGATGAGCAGGCGCTCCCTGCCCGTGTCGCCGCGGCGCATGTAGAGCCTGAAATGGCTTGCGCCTGCGGGCCGCTTCTCGATGAAGACATAGGGCCCGGCCAGCTGCACATTTCTTACCAGCTCGACCGCTCCAGACAGTGCCTGCACACGCGAGACCAGTGCATCGCGACCCGGGATGGCGTCAAGCACGCGCCGCGCGTGATCGGCCTGGCCGTGCATGAAGGGCTTCCAGTCGGGATCCTTCTGGTTCTCCATCCAGCGATAGGGGTCGGTGACTTCCAAGCCGAAGAAGCGCTCGGTTACCGGCTCCACGCGCGCGACGGGCGGCCCGGCGGTGCTCCCCCCGTCAGTAGCTTGCGTCAACGAGGGCAGGCAGGCGGATGCGGCCGTGCAAGCAGAGGCCGCCAGAAAGCGGCGGCGGTCGGTTCTCGACATCTCGGGTCCCCGCGTGATTGAGGCGCGGCAGTCTTGCAGCCGGGCCGGAGGCTGTCAACGCGGGATGGCGCGCCCCAGGCGGTGCGCGCTTTGCGAAACGTGAAGACGAGTTACAGCGCGGAACGGATCGCCCTGGCGCGCCGTCCGGCGGAGGGATGCGTCTTGGTGTCCTTGCCTTCGCCGAGGCCCTCGAACAGTTGCGCGGCGTGGTCGGCGTCGATGCCGGCCTCGCGCATGAGCTTCACGGCGTAGGCGTCGGCGTCGAGTTCGGCCTGGTGCGAGATCGCGGCAAGCCCGGAATACACGCGAGCACGCGCCGTGCGCTCGTCTCGTGCGCCCTTCACCGCATTGGCCACGAAGCGGCTCGTGGCCGCATGGTGCTGAAGCCGGACGTGCCCCAGCTCGTGCGCCAAAATGAAGAAGCGCTGCGAGACCGGCAAGCGGGCCAGCCGCGTGCTGATGACGATGTTTCGGCCTTGGTGCACGAAACCGTCGTCCGGGCAATCGAGCACCTGGAAACGCACATCGGCCGGCACATCGGCGACGGTGAGGAATCGGGAGATGTCAGCCTCGATCAGCTGGCGTTCGGCGTTGCCTTCCGCCACCGCCGTGCAGCTTGAAGGGCTCGCTTCAAGTTGATTGACGATCTTGTCGACGAGCGGCGTTGCGTGGACAACGGTGCTGGCGGCAAGAGATGCCACTGCGGCGAGGAGGCTTGTGTAAAAACTGCGCACTCGGCAACCCCGGTTTGAAAGACACACCACGGTGAATCGCGGTGGCTTTGACGAAGTTGCAAGGATAGGGGCTCTTGCGCGTTTGTTATTGCGTTCCGTTGCATTCCGCTTGGTTTTGAGAGAAGTTGTTCTCGCTATTCGTCGGACTCCGCGAGCACGACCGACTGCTTGCGCGACTTGCCCGCACGCCACAGCGACAACGTGACGCGGTCGCCCGGCTGGTAGCGCTCCAGCGCGGTCAGCATGTCATCCAGATCCTTGATCGGCTCCTCGTTCAGCGCGGTGATCACGTCGCCCGGCACGATCCCACCCTCGGCACCCCGCTTGAACGGCTGCAGCCCTGCCTGATGCGCCGGCCCGCCCGGCGCAACACGCACCAGGGGCACGCCATGGGGCAGCTTCAATGCGGCGGTCATGCCTTCAGGGCCAGCCGTCACCCCCAGGGCCGGCCGCACCATGCGGCCGTCGCGAATCAGTCTGGGCACGATGCGGTTCACCTCGTCCACGGGAATCGCGAAGCCGATGCCGGCGCTCGCGCCCGAGGGGCTGTAGATGGCGGTGGTCACACCGATCACCCGCCCCGCCGAATCGAGCAGCGGGCCGCCGGAGTTGCCCGGGTTGATGGCGGCGTCGGTCTGGATGGCGCCGCGAATGGTGCGGCGCGTCACTGATTCGATCTCACGGTTGAGTGCGCTGACGATGCCGGTGGTGAGGGTCTGGTCGAGCCCGAACGGGTTGCCGATGGCGTAGACGCGTTGGCCCACCTGGGCGTCGCGGCTGGAGCCCAAGGCCAGCGGCGGCAGCTTGTGGCCCGGAGCGTCGATCTTGAGTACCGCGATGTCGCGGTCGGGGAACACGCCCACCAGCTGCGCTCGGTGGCTGGTCTGGTCGGCCAGCGTGACGCGTGCGCCATTCGCCTCCTGGATGACGTGGAAGTTGGTGACGATGTGTCCCTTGTCATCCCACACGAAGCCGGTGCCTGTGCCGCGCGGCACCTGCTGCACGTTCATGGAGAAGAAGTCGCGCCCGAGGGCCAGCGCCGTGATGTTCACCACCGAAGGAGACGCCGCCTTGAACACCGAGATCTTGTTCAGCTCCTCGGCGCTGAGCGGCGGCCGCGGCGCCACC
>CBFHAS010000064.1:0-24596 GCA_965653625.1 uncultured Burkholderiaceae bacterium
CAGCTCGGCCGGGGACTTGCACCCCGAAGATCGCGCCCATGCTGGGCGCACAAGCGCAGCCATAGCTCGGGCTATGGCGAGCATTTGCAACGCAGAGTGGGCGCGTTTTGGCGGGATGAGCGGGCATGGCGGATTCGTTCACACCTTCTCCGGCCCTCCCAAGGAGGGCTGGGCGCAGCCCGGCCCTGGGGGCGCACAGAACCCGCGAGCTCACCACCACCAGCTCCATAGCTTGAGCCGCAGCCAGTCGATCGACGGGCGCGTCCACACACCGAGCAGGTTGGATTCGCCGACCGTCACCTTGCCGACGCCTTGCATCCCGGGGCTGAGAGCCGGCGCCTGGCCCGTCCACTCGGCCTCGACACGAAACCCATTGGTGCCGTCCTGCACGCTCGCAGTGGCCGTGACGGTGCTCACCTTGAACGAATAGCTGTGCTGCGGCTGGCCGGTGAGGCGAAGCGCCCCGGGTTGGCCCGCGCGCAGGCGCGCGATGTCCTTGTCGGCCACATGCAGCACCACGCGATAGGCCTCGGTGGCGGCGATCTCGAACATCTCCTTGCCGGTTTCCACGGGCCCGCCAATCTGCTGTACCCAGTCGCCGGTGACCACCAGCCCGTCCATGGGCGCCACCAGGGCGGCCCGCGCCAGCTTGGCTTCCACCAGGGCAAGCTGCGCCTCTGCCTGCTGCACCTCTGCCGAGGCCAGCGCCACGGCAGGCGCGTCGCGCTCGGCCATGGCCTGGCGCAGCTTGCCCGCAGCCTGGTCAAGCTCGCTGCGGTACTTGCCCTGCTCCAGCTTGAGCTCGCGGTCGTCGAGACGCACGAGCAACTGGCCACGCGTCACACGGGCACCGGGGCGCACCAGGGCCTGCGCGATGAAGCCGTCGAACGGCGCGGTCACCACCTGGCGCACTCTGCCTTCGATCACCAGATTGGCCGTGACACGGTCGGGGACCGGCCACACGACGAGCACGCCGAGCGCCAGCAGCAAGGCAGCCGCGCCGAACTTCCAGGTGAGGTGGCCAGGCCCGCGCAGCTTGCGCCAGCCGGCATGCAAGGCATCCACCGCATGCCGGACCACCGAGCGGTCGGCTTCGCGCCACCGCCGCAGCAGCGGCTCGGCCAGCGCTGCGCTGGCGCGCAGCACGGCGAGCGCTTCAGGCGGCACTTCGCCTGCATCGCAACGCATCACCAGCACGGCAACCGGCTCGCCATCGTCAAGCACCGGAAGCGCCCACCACGGCGCCGCGACCACCTCCTGCATCTCCACCGCGGCACGCGCGGCGAGTTCGCCGGCTTCCTGCACCGCCTGCGAAGCCTTCTCGGCCCAGGCGGTATCGGCGCCCACCCACCAGCGCGGCAGGCCGCGTCGCACTTCGAACAGCGACAGCGACAGGCCGTCCAGCCCGGGTGCCTCGTTGCGCACCCAGGATGCCGTGCGGTTGATCCATTCCTGTGCCGCCGCGCGGGCCTCGGTCTGCGAGCCGACGTGTCCCAGCAACTCCAGCAGGCGCGCGGCACGCAGGTTGTGCGTCAGCGAACGTGCCGACAAGGCGAGCTGCAGCCAGCCAAGGGACAGGAGCACCAGTTGCACCGCCTTCTCGTGATGCGGTGGGGTGAGGCACACGCCCACCACGCCGGCTTGGCCGCTGGGAAGCTGCAACACGGTCGCCAGCAGCATCTCGGCACCTGAGGGACCGCTTACCTTGGCAAGTGCCACCGGGTTGTCGGCCGACACGCGCGCCCGCAGGCCCGTCCACGCCTCATTCAGCGCCGCATCGCCCGCCGCGAATGTGTGCGTCCAGGCGGCATCCTCGCTGTGGAACGCTGCCGCGCGGCACGGTGCTCCTGCGCCGGCCACGCGGGTGCGCCAGGCTTCCAGCGTGGCCGCCAGCTCGGCGTTGGCGGGGGGCTGCGGAGCAGCAACGCCTGTCGCCTGCGCGGGCGGTGGGGCGCTCACCGCGCCGCCTCGCCGGGACGCGCCGTTCCGACCTGCGAGGCTGCCGTCTCCACATCGACCAGCAGTGCATCGAGCTCGGCGAGATCGGTGTCGGCCAGCCGCCCGACCATTGCCTTGAGCTTGAAGAAGTTGACCCAGGCGTCATAGCGGGCGCGGGAACGATCACGCAGCGCTTCGAACAGCTTGGTCTGCGCGTCCAGCACCTCGGCGTTGACCCGCATGCCGACCTCATAGCCGCGCTGGTTGGCGCGAAGCGCGGTTTGCGTCGATTTCACCGCGGCATCGAGGCCGCGCGCTTGGCTGACCGCAGACAGCGTCGCCGAAAAGCCTTGGCGCACGCCGAGCGTGAGGTTGCGCCTGGCGGCATCGACATCGCTTTGTGCCTTGTCGCGCAAGGCGATGGCCTCCTCGACCTTGGCCTGCGTGCCGAAGCTGGCGAAGAGGGGAATGTTGACGTTGACCCCCACCTGCGTGCTGTCGGCGCGGCGGCGCTGGGAGCTCGTGACGGTGCCGCTTTCCGAGCTGATTCCGTGAGTGAAGGTGAGCTCGGCCGTGGGGGCATGGCCGTACTCCGCCTTGCGTACATCGGCGCCCGCTGCGCCCAACGCGTGCTGCGCTTGGCGAAGCTGCGCACTGTTTGCTAGTGCATCGTTCAGCCAGGCCCCGATCGAAGACGGGTCGACACCCGGCAGATGCTCGCCCGTCAGCCCGCGGGCGAGCAGGCCGGGAACCGACTGCCCGGTCAGCTCGGCCACCACCTGCTGCTTCAGGTCAAGCTCGTACTCGGCGGCTGCCAGCTGTGCCGCCACGGTGTCAGCCTTGGCCTCGGCCTCGCGCACATCCGTAACAGGCACCGTGCCGACGCGGAAGCTACGCTGCGCCGCGGAAAGCTGCTCGGCCGTGGCGGTGCGCTGAGAACGCAGAAAGGCCAGCGCATCGCGGGCCTTGAGGACATCGAAGCAGGCCTCCACGAAACGCTGCATGGCGTCTGCCTGCGACTGCTGCAGTTGCGCCTGAACCTGCTCCTGCTGGAACTGCGCCTGCTCCAGCGAGGCGATCAATGTGGGGCGCAGCAAGGGCTGGGTGATCTGCAGGTTCACCTGCTTGCTGGAAAAAGGGCGCATCTCGAAGGCGGGCGCCTCGTAGTAGCGCGTGTCGGACTTGCCGCCGGTGATCACCGCGGTCGGGCCGAAACCCACCTGGGCCTGCACCAGCCGTTGCTCGCTTGCGCGCAGTTGGGACAGCACACCCTGCACTTGCGGATCGGCATCCAGCGCAGCCCGGTAGAGATCGGGCAGCCGCTGAGCATGGGCCCTACCCGGAAGGCCGATGGACAACACCACCAAGCAAGCGAGACCCGCCCGCCCAATGCACGACGACCCCGCAACGCCCAGTGCGGCAAGACAGCGCAACACCACTCGACTCCCCCTCTCAAGCGCAGCAGATGTCTGCGCGAAACCACCCTCGCATGCCCAGCGGTCTTGTATCGCTCTGCCGGAACGGTGCCGGCAACCATGCCTCAAAGAGGGCCCGGCTGGACGAAGCGTGCGAGTGTAGGAGGTGCCTTTCGGTGGTCGCACCCCCCGGGTGGGCGACGTCGAGTCGACTTGGTCTTACCCCTTGGCTGGCACGCGGCGCTCGCGCAAGCGCCGCTACAAGGGTTTCAGCGAGGCGAGCCAGAAGCCCACGCAAGGAGTCATTGCGCCAACTCGAGTTTCCGCGTGGCTGGCCTACCCGGATCTGGTCCGACCTCGGACGTCACTTCTTGGGCTTGGACAAGATCCAGAGGACGGCCGCCGCGATGGCGACGCCGATGAGGCCGCCACCCGTCAGCGTGCGCCACCGGCGGGGCCTGCGGCCCGCTGCGGCCATGGGCCCTTGCGACAGCGGCTTGACGGGCTGCATGGCCTGCGCCCGAAGGCCGTTCGGCGCACCTGCTGCAAGGATGGCGATGGCTGCGAGCAAAGACCGCCGGTTGTTCTTCATGGTCGTTAAGGCTTGATGTTTTTCTTGCCAGGGTGCCGACCCGTCACACCGTCACGGCATGGCGTGCCAAGTCCCGCGTTGTCGACGATACAAGGTGCTGGTCAGCAGATGGTCCCCACCGGCCATGGTGCGTGAGCACAATTCCCGCAGTTCCGCGAGCCCCTGCGCTGACTTCGCATCGCAGAAGGCAAGCACATCACGGGCGGGGATGGCGGCCACGGGCCCGTTGGGCGCGTGGCCGGCGAGCGGGCCATCCCAGAGATCATCGAGGAGCAACAAGCTCGCTTCAAACATGCCGTCGAGCAGCAGACCATGAACGGCACCGTGAGCGACGATCCGCAGCTTGGCCTGAGCCAGCGCGGACAGGTTGAAGAGACCCATCTCGTGCAGGCCCTTCGCCGGGGCGTTGAGGGCCGCGAGGTGATGATGCTGCACGTAGCTCAGCTGCTGGCCGTCGTCGACCAGGTACACGACAACCAGGCCGTTGCCCAGGTCGGTAACCACAGGTGCCTGGTCAGGGGGCAGGACGGTGCCCTCGACGCCCGAGGGCACTTCGCCGGCAACCTTGACGCAGGCGACGGCTTTGGACAGGAAGGTGCCGATGTTCATGTGCTGGCCTTTCAATGGATGCGCGATGGACGGCCTTCGATCAGCGGCCTTCGTCGACTATGTCGCGGTCAGCCGCCTTGCGTTTGCAGCGCCGCAACCAGCGCGTTCAAGCGATCTTGCATGTAGCCCGCAGGGGTTTTGCTTCGCCACTCTGCCACCAACGCCTCATATCTCGGGTTGCCCGCCGCCTTGGCGAGAACCAGCGCATCGATGTATTGCGTGAACGGGCTTGCGTCCGCCCCTTCCGGGTTCATCAGGCGATCCACCTCGGCGACCGTTTGGCACTTGTCGGCAATCGGCACAACCGCACTCGATACGAACGCTCCCAATCGATGGGCCCAATCCTTCAAGCCGCTGAGACTGTCTACACGCGATCTGCCGCTCAATCCCGGCTGGTCGCCAAAGCGTTTCACGCCGGCCATATCGGCCACCTTTTCCATGTCCAGAGGCCAACCCGACCCCGCATTCTGATCCGCAACGACCTGGCAAGGCCCGCCGAGTTTCGGCCTGATCCAGAAGTACAACTCGATCTGGAACTTGGGGCAATAGTCAACGATGCCGAACAGCAGCGACTGATCGCACACGCCCAGCTTTCGCTTGAACGCACTGTCTTTCTTGACGGCCTTGAAGCCATGCGGCTTCATGAAGGGCTCCAGTTCCTGCAACAGGACCTCCACCACATGGGCCTTCGATCGCAGTTCGTCGACACCCGCGGGTTCGTCGAAATCGATCGGCGCGCGGCCTGGCAGCGTCAACACCTTGCCGCTGGGGAGGTGCACCTGCGCGGCTTGCGTGTCGTACACCGTGAGGCCGAGCGCGTTGGCGGTGGTCGCCACGAAAGGAACCACCACACCCAACATCGTGGCCTGCACGCCCAGGCTGTACACCGGGCTGTCGGTCTGGCCGTCCAGTGGACCGTCGGACCAGGCGACCTCCAGGTCGTCATCCTCCAGCGTGGTCATGCACGGGTAGCGCTCGGTCAGGCGCTTCGCGAGTTCGATGAACTTGGGGTTCTGACTGGTCCGCTCGGTGCTGAGGCGCGTCTGAATGCGGTCCGCCTCCGCCACGCTGGCGGGTACCGGGTGTTCCCACAGATGAAGGACGTAGCTCATGGTTTTCCGAAACCTCCGATGCTGAAGCCTGAAAGGAATAACCGCGATTGTCGGTGAGGCAATCGAACGCGAGGAGCGCGATACGGCCACCTCCTGCCGGGATGAGAGACCCACCGACGTGGGCCCCTCATGGCCCTCTGGCTACGCACCCTCTCCCACCAACTGAGCCCACTGCGCCTGCGCCGCCTGCTCCAGTTCCAGCAGCCAGGCGTCGGTGAGGCCCTCGGCGCGGGCCTGCTCGGCGGCCTCTTCCTCCTCCCAGCTTCGCGGCGTGGCGGGCGGCGCCACCGTGAGCGTGATCAGGCCGCTTTCGTCGACCAGCGGTTCGCTCACGATGATCTGCTGCGGCTGCTCCTGCCCGGCTGTCGTGCTCGTCGCGCCGGAGGCGTCGACGAGGTTGACGTACGGGTTCACGCTCACCGGTGTGGCCACCGCCGTGCCGCCTAGCACCTTGACCGTGATGTCCTGCGTGACAGTGGCCGTGGCGCCGTTGCTCGCCTCCGTGCTGGTGGCGCGCACCTGCAGCTTCACCGTACCAGCGCACGATGACGCCGGCTGGAAGCCCAGGTTGGCCAGGTTCCAGCCTGTCACATCGAGCACGCCGCCGGCGCCGATGGTGACCGTGTTCACGCCGTCGGTCACCACGCTGCCGGTGGGCAGCCCCAGCAGTTCGACCTTGAGGGTCTCGGAGCCGTCGACATCTTGCAGCTGCGCGTCGATGCGCGGCAGCGCGATCGTGGTGCCGGCCAGGCCGTAGACGAGGTGGTTGCCGGTGGGCAGCGTCTCGACGATGCGCAGGTCGTCGACCATCGCGCCGCGCCCGTTGTTCGCGGTGTTGCCGCCTTCAATCTGAATGCGCAGCCGGCGATCGCAACCGTTGCCGGTGAACTGGAAGCTGAGCGCCTGCCAGTTCAGCGCGGTCAGGCTGCTGGTGTTGGCGTAACTGCCCACCAACTGGTCGTCGACGTAGATGCCAATGCGCGTGTTGGCCTCGGTCAGGCCGAGCGCGCCCGCGTAGTCGAGCGTGAGCGTGTAGATCGCGCCTTCGATGGTGCGCACGTTGCGCTGGATGCCCAGCGTCTGGTGGCCCTGGCCGGCGCCATTGTTGAGCTGCAGCCAGTTGCGGCCGTTGCCCGTGGCCGCCTGCACGGTGACGAGCTGGCCTGCCGTGTTGCGCATCTGGTCGCCGCTGCTCCAGATCTCGAAGGCAGTCTGCTTGCCCCACGCGGCCGGCACCACACTCCAGCCCTCCAGCGTGCTGCATGGCGCGCCGGCCACCAGCGTGAAGGTGCGGTTGCGGTTGGCCACGCTCTCCCAGCTGGTGCTCATGAGTTCGCGGCTCACGCTGACGTCGCGCGTGGTGAGGGTGAGCACAGGTACGTCGGCCACGGCCCTCACCTGCACATCGAGCTGCTGCGCCACGGTGGCGCGGCCGCCGGTGGCCGTTTCGATGGCGGTGGCCTGCACCTGCAGGCTCAGGCTGCCGCTGAAGTCGGCCGGCGCCTGCAGCATCAAGGTGGATGTGCTCCAGCCCGTGAGGTTGGCGACCCGTGCGGTCTCGCTCGCGGTGAAGCTGTGCACGCCGTCGGTCAGCGTGCTGCCCACCGGCAAGCCGGTGAGCGTGAGCACCAGGGTCTCGGAGCCGTCGGTGTCGGCCAAGCCGGCCACCAGGCCCTGCAGCGGGATGGCCCCGTCCTCGGCGCCCTGGTTGAACTGCACCGTCTCGACGAGCGCGATGTCGTCGAGCATGGTGCCGCGTCCGCCGAGATGCTGGCGGGTCGCCTCGCCGACGATGCGCAGGGTCTGCGCGCCGCCGCTGCCGCTGAAGCTGCAGATCACGGTCTGCCAGGCCAGGGAGCTGGTCGGGCTGGTGGGGCTGATCTCGGCGAGCTTCACTCCGTCGAGGTACACGCCGATCTTCGTGTAGGCGCTGCTGAAGCCGACGCGGCCGGCCACGTCGAAGCTCAGGGTGTAGTTGGCGCCGGCCACGGTCTGCACGGTGCGCTCGATGCCCAGCGTTTGCGGCTGATCCCACGCGGCGTCGTTCAGCTCCAGCCAGGCGTCGCCGTTGCCGGCGCCGGCCTTCACCGTGCGCAGGTTGCCGCAGGTATCGGCCATGCGGTCGCCGGCGTGCCAAACCTCGAAGCCGTCAGCGCCGCCGCTCAGGCGATCTGTGCCAGTCAGCAGCGTCCAGCCGTCGAACACCGTGCCGCCCACAAGGATGGACTGGCTGGTGTCGTTGGCTGCCCCTTCCCAGCCGGTGCGGAACAGCTCGCGGGTGCTGCTGTTCTCGCCGGTGAAGGCAAGCGTGGGGGCGTCGGCGAGCGCGGTGATGTCGAGCGTGACAAAGGCTTCCGCGCTGTCGAGGGCGCCGTCGCCGACCACGTAGCCGAAGCGCGCGTAGTGCTGGCGGCGGTTGCCGTAGCCGCTGTGGGCGTAGCCCTCGCCGCCGGAGGCGTCGGCCTCGGGGACGAAGCGCAGCAGGCCGGCGTCGAGTTCGGCCCGGGTGAAGCTGTCGCCCACGGCGACATCGGGCCAGTCGCCCTCGGTGGTCTGGCGCTGCAGCACGCCTTCGGCGGGCAGCGTGGTGATGCGCAGGGTGAGCGCATCGCCGTCGACATCGGCCACGTCGAAGTCGCTCCACTGCAGGAGCAGCGCCTGGTCTTCTTCGCCGATGACGGTGGAGTTTACGGCCGTGGGGGCGTCGTTGAACGCGCTGATGCTCACGCTGAAGGTGGCCACGGCCGAGACGGTGATGCCGTCACTGACTTGCCAGGTGAAGCCATCGGTGCCGTGGAAGTCGGCGTGCGGCGTGTAGGTGTAGCTGCCGTCGGGGTTGAGCGTCAGGGTGCCGTGCGCGGGGCCCTGCACCACGGTGGCGGTGAGGGGGTCGCCGTCCACGTCGGCGGCGCTGGCCAGGGGCTGCAGGGTGACCGAGGTGTCCTCGGTCAGCACGCGGGTCTGGTCGGCGAGCGTCGGCGCGTCGTTCACGGCGGTGACCGGGAGGGTGAGGGTGGCTTCGTTCGACTCCAGTTCGTCGTCGCGCAGGCGGAAGCGCAGGGTGTCCAGGCCGTTGAAGTTGGCGTCGGGCGCGTAGGTGTACGTGCCGTCGGCGTTGCGGCTCAGGGTGCCGTGCGCGGGGGTGCCGACGATGACGGCGTCGAGGTTGTCGCCTTCGACGTCGTCGCCCAGGGCGCGCAGGTCGATGACGAGGGTGCCGTCCTCGGCCAGGGTGGCCGTGCCATCGCGGGCCACCGGCGCGTCGTTAACGGCGGCGATGGTGAGCGTCACGGTCGCCACGGCGGATTCAGACTGCCCGTCGCTCACGCGATAGGTGAAGCTGTCTTCCCCGTGGTAGTTGGCGCTCGCCGAGTAGGTGAAGCTGCCATCCGCGTGGAGGACGACGGTGCCGTGCGCCGGGCCGGCGACGAGGCTGGCCGCGAGTGGATCGCCGTCGATGTCCGCCGCGCTCGCGAGCGGCTGGATCGACAGGCCGCCATCTTCGGCCAACGCCAATGCCTGGTCGCCCAGGGTGGGCGCGTCGTTGACCGGCGTGACGGTCAGCGCAAGGGTCGCCTCGTTGGACTCGACGTTGTCATCGCGCAAACGGAAGCGGATGAGGTCGATGCCATTGAAGTTGGCCGCCGGCACGTAGGTGTAGCGGCCGTCGGAGTCGCGGCTCAGCGTGCCGTGCTGAGGCGGCGTGGTGATGATGACCGCCAGCGCCGTGCTGTCGACGTCGGTGCCGAGCGCACGCAGGTCGATCAGCAGGCTGCCGTCCTCGGCCAGCGACGTGGTGCCGTCTTGGGCGACGGGGGCGTCGTTCACTGCCGTGATGGTGAGCATCACGGTGGCAGCTTGGGAATCAGCCTGGCCGTCGCTCACGCGGTAGGTGAAGCTGTCGGCGCCGAAGTAGTTGGCGTTCGGCGTGTAGCGGAAGCTGCCGTCGGGGTTGACGGCGAGCGTGCCGTGGGCCGGGCCGGCAAGGATCGCGGCGGTCAGCAGGTCGCCGTCGATGTCGGTGGCGGCGGCGAGCGCCGCGATGTCTACAGTGCCGTCCTCAAGGAGCGTGGCCGCAAGCGGGGCAGCGACAGGGGCGTCGTTGACCGATTCGACGATGAGCGAGAGCGTGGCCGTGTTGGACACCAAGCTGCCGTCGCTGAGCGTGAAGCTGAGCGCGTCGGGGCCGTGGTAGTTGGCGGCTGGGGTGTAGAGCCAGGTGCCGTCGGCCTGCTGAACCAGCGTGCCGTGGGTCGGCTGCGCGACCACTGCCGCGGTCAACGCATCGCCTTCGGCGTCAGTGCCAAAGGCGGTGAGGTCGATGCGCAGGCTGCCGTCTTCGACCAGGCGCAGTTCGGCATCGCTGGCAACCGGCGCGGTGTTGGCCGGCAGCACGTTGATGCGAACCGTGACGGGCTCGGACGACTGTTCGCCGTCGCTTACGCGCCAGCTGAGGCGCTCTTCACCGACGTAGTCGATGCTCGCGGTGTAGGTGAACGACCCGTCCGGGTTGGACACCAGCGTGCCGTTCGCGGGCGTGCTGAGCCATTCAACGCTGAGCGGCGAGCCTTCCACGTCCGACGCGCCAGCGAGCGGGTCGAAGGTATAGGGCTTGCCGGCCATGATCTCGGCCGGCGCCGCGGCGGCGAGCGTGGGCGCGTCGTTGACGGCGCGCACCGTGAGCTGCACGGTGGCGGTGTTGGACCTGCGGCCCTCCGCATCGATGACGCGGTAGGAGAAGCTGTCCGGGCCAAAGTAGTTGGCGTGCGGCACGTAGCTGAAGCTGCCGTCGGCGTTGAGCGTGAGGTCTCCGTGCGCGGGGGCGGCCACGAGTTCGCTGGTCATCCCTTCTGTCGCGGCGATGTCGTTGCCGAGCACGTTGCCGGTGAGCGCGGTGTCCTCGTCGCTGCCCAGCGCTTCGTCGTTCGCCACCGGGTCGCTGAAGACCCGGATGTCGCGCAGGGAGACGCTGCTTTGCGCGGCGCCGAAGCCGAGCAGGTCGAAGGACAGGTAGACCGGCGTGCCGGCCAGGGCGGCGGGAAGGTTGAGGTAGTAGGTGGCGCTGCCGTCGGCGTTCACCACCTTGCGCACGCCGGAGGCGAGGCGCTCGGTGCCGTTGGTCTGGAGGTTGAGGAAAGCGTCGCTGCGGGTCAAGCTCACGGCGCCGGTGCTGCCAAGCGCCGGCAGACCGGTGTTGGCGTCGAGCAGCGCCGCCTCGAAGGCATCCGCCGGGCCCGAGGCGTTGCCGCGAAGCTGATGACCGGCGAGCGTGAAGCTGAGGATCCGGTCGCCCGCGTTCACCATAAAGACCTGCGACAGGTTGCTTTGGGCGCGGTCGCCCTCGCGCATGAGGGCGCCCTGCCCGGCGGTCGCTTGCACGTTGCCGTCAGTGGCCCACCCCTGCAGGCTTGCGTCGTCGAATGACCCATTAGTGAGTGCGGGTGCCACGACCACGGCGCGCTTGACGCCGGTCTGGGTTCTCGTGCTTGCGGGCGCACTGCCGGAAACCGCCACGTACGTGACACCGGTGGTGCCCGCCGTCGCCGCGTCGGCATGGGAATGCTCGTGTGCTTCAGCAGAGAACAGTTCTGCGGTCGGCAGCCGCCGTACGCCGGCTTCGATAAGCCCGGACATCACCTGGTGCTGCGTCGGCAGATCGTCGAAACCGAGCGCGTGACCCATTTCGTGGATGAGCACGGTGAGCAGGTCCAACTTACCGTAGGACGCTTCGCCCGGCAAGGCTTCCTGAACACCGTTCGCCGCGGGGGCGAACTCTTCCGAGCTCATCGGCGTGGCGTCGATGAACCAGCCCCACCCTGCGGCGTCGGGCGACAGGATGATCTGCGTTCCCTGGGCCTGCCCGGTCACGTTCGGGGCCAGTTGCTGCACCACGACCTTGACTTGGTCCAGCGCCTCGGCCGGCGCGCCCGCGCTGATCCAGTATTGGCGCGCGGCGGCCAGCATGGATGCCAGATCGGAAGCGCTGAGCTCCTCACTCAGGGCAAGGGTGCCACTGAAGGCGACCTCCTGATTGCTCTGAGGCGGGATGTACTCGCGTGGAAGGTTGATGTTGAAGTGCGCAAGCTGGGCCGGGTTGCTGCTCGGATGGATCGGATTGCCGTTGGTGTCGAAGTCGAAGGATGCCGTGTCGATCAGGATTCGATTGCTCACCTGAATCTGCATGGGCGCGCCAACGGGATCAGCAACACCAAAGCCGCGGAAGAACCGTCTGTTTGAATTGCCCTTGTACTCAACACTGACGGCTTGCCCCAACGCAATGGCTTTGTAAGCCTTTTGCTGGTTCTTGGTCAGGGTGGCGTGCAGGCTGACTCTTTCGTCCGCAAGATCCTTCACCTGGCTCAGCTTCGCATCGACGATTTGGAAGGTCGGTGCACCGCCGTCCGGGGATGGCAGCTTTACCAGTGAGTCGACGATGATCGGCACCGGTCGGTCAACGCCCGCAATCTTGACGTAGAGCTTGACCTGCTGCGCCACGGTTCCGACTCCGTTGGCGGCTTCGTGAAGCTGGGCGACCTTGGCTTCGTGAGCGCGGGTCAAATTAGTCAGTTCCTGACTATTCCTCCTGGCCGGCGTATACCCTTGGCCGTCGTCATCCGACAAGTCGGCAAGTTCGTCTTCCAGGCGGCGCTGATGCACTTCGTACTGCATATCGTCCGAGAAGCGCTTGGCCTTCGCATGCGCTTCGCCGTCGATGAACGCGCGTACTTCGGCATCCGTGCGCGCAACCTGGAGGTGGTCATGAAGCGCCTTCAGCTCGAACAGCTCGTGCGCCACCGCCACACCCAGTGAATCGAGGCCGTCTGCAATGGTCGTGCGGGACACCTTGATGACCAGCGTGTCATCCGGCTTGACGTAGTCGTCCCACGTGTACGAGTCGCTGGCGTTCGTGGAATCTCGGCGCAGCTGATAAAGCGCCATGGCGGCCCCGTCGGCAGCTCGCGCGTCGTCTGGCGACACCTCCTCGAACCGAACCCGCATCGGATTGCCGTTGCGATCGGTCAGCTTCGACAAGCTCACGTCGATGAAGAACCCGCCATGGGCGTTGGCGACGTGCGTAAAGCTCACCTCGTCGGGCGTGAAAGCTCCGCGCTCCTGAAGTGCCTTGACGGCCTCGTCGAGCTCGGGCACCACGTCCCGGGTCCAGGTCGAGGCCGACTGCTGCTCGCCCTTCTTGGCATTGCCATCGTGATAGACCGTGCGCAGCTCGGTGCCCGGCAAGCCATTCTTGGTGATGGTGTCGGACGACTTGCGCCGATCGACGTCGACCACGTCTTGCAGTGTCTTGGTCAGGTTGCGAAGCGCAAGGTTGGCGTCTTCCAGGGCCACCTCGGCGGCACGCTCCATGCGGAACAGTTCGGTGGCCGAGGCGACACCTCCGCCTTGTGCGGCGGCAGCCCGGGCGGCCTGCACATTCTTGAGCGTGGTCTTGGCATCCGAGTAGCTCGCCATCGCGCCGAACAGCGTCGCGACAAGCTCGTCCATCTTCCGGGAGTCCTGGCTCGCGTCCCGATTGGTGTGCACCGCGATCAGAGCGGCGGCCAGGTCATGGGCCGTAGTCACCACGGACACGAGCGGGTTTCGCTGCGCCGTGTTGAGCAGCGGCTGGAAGAACAGCTCGAAGCGCGACATGTTGCCTTCGTCGTAGGCCTGCGCCATCTCGCTGATGGGCGGCAGCTCGACGATCGGGCCTTCACCGCCCGAGATCGCATGGCCCAGCGCCGTGACGCCGCGCATGAGCGCATCCACGGCCAGCAGCGGCGTGTCGAGCACACCCTTCACGAAGCCTTCGCCCACCATGGCCAGCGCGCGAGTCGCCGTGTTGCCTTGCCCGTCGTAGGTGACGTTGGCGGCAATGCGGCGCGCCTCTTCCATGTCGGCCAGCGCCTGGCGGTCGTCGAGGCCCACCGTGCGGCGCAAGCCCACGTTGATTGCGCTGATCGCGCCTTGCATGTAGGCGCCGATGCGCACGAGCAGGGTTTCGCCCACACCGCTGGTCTGCGGGAACGGGTTCTCCTGCACCCGCAGGTCGTCTCGCTGCGGGGGGGGCGGCGGCAGTGGCACCGTTTCCTGATTGACGTAGACCACCTCCTCTCTCGGCGAGTAGTTGCCGATGCCGTAGATCCACCCGAACATCGTGCCCGCGGTGACGTCGTCGTACCGCGCCGGCGACACGAGCTGAGTCCGGCCGGACTCGTCGCGGTCGATGGGTTTGGAAAGCGGCCGTCCCTGCGAATCGATCGCCGCCTGGATGAGCGCACCAGCGTTCCAGACGAACAGCGACATGTACATGCGGCCGGTGATGCTGATGCCCAGGCTCTCGTCGATGAACACATCGGCGTAGAGATTGCCGTCTTCGGCCAGCGACAGCTCCTTGATGCTGCCGCCCGGAATGGGCGTGGTGGCACCCATGTAGACCGGCGCGCCCTGCTTGCCGAACGGGTCGCGGATCACACCGATCTTGCCGCCGATCTGCTTGCCCCACATGTCGCTCGGGAAGTGGGCGTCGTTGAAGAAAAAGTTGTAGTCAGCGACCAGGGCGTATTCGACGCCACCGTACACGGCGATCACCATGTCGGATGCGCGCTGGATGTTCTGCTGGTGCTTCCTCTGCAACCAACTCGGGTCCGATTCGGCAGGCGTGAGCTTGGTCTGTGCGCCCCGCACGCCGCCGGTGAGTCCGCCCTGTTCGTTCAGCTCGAAGGTCAGGCCGGTGACGCCGCGTCCGTAGTCCTTGGCGCTGGCCAGCACAAACTCGCCCGGCAGTGCGCCGCTGGTGATGTACTGCGGCCCCTTGGCCGAACTCGCCGGCAAGGCCGAGGTGTCGAGCACACGCGCATAGGAGGCCAGTTCCCCGCGCTCGTCGACGTCGTACAGGTCGAGCACGAAGACGTTGCCTTGCTGCGTGATGCCACCGTTCGACAGCGGGATCCGCTGCAGCGGCGCGCTGACCGCCAGGTAGCGGCCAAAGTTGACCGCCATGTCGGAGAACCCGAGCGGCGCATTTACACCCCTGAGACCGCGGATGTCCTGCTGCTTGACCAGGAAGTCCGCCGAGGTCTGGTCGATGTTGATGCGCATCACGCGGCCGCCGCCGCCGTAGTTGTTGCCTTCGGCGACGTAGAGCCACCCGTCGTTGACCTGCAGGCTGGAAATCGTGTTGGACGAACCCTGGACCCGCAGCGTGTAGAAGATCTCCTTGGTGAGCGTGTCCAGGACGTGGATGCGGCCTTGCTGTGCTGCGACGAAGGCCAGGGTCCCGTCACCGTTGAAGACGATCTGGTTCGTGTAGGCACCGGCCAGCCTGAGTGGCTGTCCCGTCTCGTCCACCGTCAGTCGCTTGACCAGCGAGATGGTGTTGGGCGTCCTGCTGCTGCTGCTCGAACCCGTGCCGGCCTTGTATACGTTCAGGCTGTTGTAGTTGGTGATGAGCGTGTCGCTGTCGTTCCACGTGCCTGCATCGGTGTTGTCGATGCGGATCCACGATTCGACCATCGACGACTCGGACGTCTCGTACAGCGAACCCACGTCGCCGTTGTCGTCGGGCGCGAGCACCACACGCTCCACGAAGACGTGGTGCTGCGACAGCGCCACGCCGGCGGGCAGTGTGACCTCCAGTGTCTCGACGCCGTCGGACATGCCGTGCAATGCGTTGAACGCCTGCCAGACCATGCCGCGCTCGGGGAATGCGCCGGTCGCGGTCGGCTCGGGCAACTGGTCGCCGCGCGGCTGCAGCCACACTTTGAACGCGAAGCTGCTGCGCGATGCGCCGTCCGGAACAAAGTTCGTTCCTTTGACCAGCAGGCGGTGTGTGACAGTGTCGTAATCCAGCCCCGTGATGTCGGGCGTGTGCTCGGTGGCCGCGGGATCGGCGGGGAAGCTGAGCGAGATGGTCTGCGGGGTCAGTGCCGATCTAGGCACAGCGCGCTGGAACGTGCCGTCCAGCGTGTACTTCAGCGCAAACACCGGCGATGCCATCGTGGCAAAGATGCCGATGGCGGCAACGCCCATCATCGGGCTGGGCGCCATCGCGACATACGCCATCTGCGCCCAGATGACGTCGAAGTTGACGAACGTTCCCTTGACCTCGACCTCTCCTGTGTTGTTGTTCAGCACCTTGGTGGTCGTGGCCACGAGCGTGCCGCCGCCGCTCACGCCGCCATAGGGCGGGCTCGACGTGCGGGCCATGCCGTCGGCGCCGATGAAGCCGTTGTCCACCAGCCACCAGGTGTCGTGCTTGATGCCCTCGGCATCGAGCACGGTGCCTTTGCGCCAAAAGAAGACCTGAGTACCCACGGGCAGCGCCCTCGGCTGCCCGGTTTGCGGGTCGATCGGCGGGTTCACCTTCACGGCCAGCTGCAAGGGCAGCCCGGCCTTCAACCCGCCCACGTCGATGTCGAAGGCGCCCAGGGTGTCGAGCACATCGGTGGCCGGCAAAGGCATGCCGACGTCGGCGATGTCGCGTGCCTTGATCGACACCGTGGTGCCGGCGGGAAGCGCCCCTGGCGCAACCATCAGGAGATTGCCGTCCACGTCCTGGACGACGGCGCCGTGTGCCTTGGACACCGTGGCTTGGCCGATGACCGGCTCCTGCACGCGCAGCACGATGTCATGCTGCTTGCCGCCGTGGATCACGGAGAGCTTCACGGTGCCGACGGCCTTGGTCTGGATGAGACCGTCAGCCGACACCTCGGCAACCGTCGAATCGCTGATGAAGTAACGCGTCCCGGCGCTGGCGCCCGAGATGTTGGTGTGGTCGGGCAGCGTGACCTTCAGCTGCCGCTGGCCGCCGAGCGGCAATGTGATGGCGCGCGGATAGACATCCACTTCGAAGCCGTCGCGGTCCAGCCAGGGCTGGCGTGGCGAGGTGTCGACCGTGAACACGTTGACGCCCTCGATGCCGCGCGCGGCCACCTGAACGATCGCCGTGCCATGCCCGACCCCGCGGACCAGGCCCTCGCTGTCCACGGTGGCCACGCTGGAATCGCTGGAGCTGTACCGCAGGTACGAGCCCGTCAGGCGCACGCCCTCCTCGTCCTCGAAGTCGCCTGTGATCGCCATGAAACGGGTGGTTCCCGTGGCGAGCGTGGCGAGGCGGTCGATGTGGATCGCCAGCAACTTGGCGCCGCTGACGTTCACGGACAGCGAGATTGGCGCCGCCGCCGCATAGCCGTCGTCCGACTGCACGATGATGCTCGCCTGGCCGCTGAAGCCCGCTTCCGGCGTGAACAGCAGCGTCTTGCCATCGCCCGCGATGCGGGCCTGCCCGTTCGTGGCACCGAGCACGCGCCAGAAGACGGCATCGCCTTCCATGTCCAACGCGATGCCGTCGAGCGTGCGGCTGCCCTGCAGGTCGGTGTGCGTCTTCAACGCCGGCCCGGCGGGCTGCGCCACCGGCACCGGCGCCTGGTTTGCGCGCCAGCCGTAGTTGGCGAACAGCACCTGCCGGTCGTTGGCGTTCACGGCGCCGTCGCCGTTCAAATCGCCCGTGGACGAGGCAGCTGCCGCGGCCTGCTCCCACGCCGCACTGTCGCGGCCGTCGATGACGCCGTCGCGGTTGAGGTCACCGGCCAGCGAGATGCGCACGGTCGCCGTGCCTTCGCCGGACAGGGTGAGCAGCTTCAGGCCGCTTTCCGTGATGCGCAGCAGCGTGACGATGCGGTCACCGCTCGTGGCCTGCCCGAGGATCGTCGCGCCTTCAGCCGTGAGCTGGACCGCGGTGCCGGTGGCTTCCACCGCCACGATCACGGCGCCGGTCGCGCCCGGGGTCTTGATGGTCGAGGCGAGCTCGCTGTCGCGCACCACGAAGCTCAGGTTCAACGGCTGGCCGGCGAGCGTGCCGGTCCACGTGTCTGTCCTCGTGGCGGCATTGGCGAGCCAGCCGACGGCCGTGCCGAGGTGCGCGGTGACGGCATCGGCGATGAGCCGGCCATCGGCCAGGTAGCCGTAGAGCGCGCCGGTTCCAGCGCTGTAGAGGCTGCGCGCGAGTTGCAGGCGGCCTTGCGTGTCGTAGCGGTAGGCGATGGATTGCGCCTCGCCCGATGCGATGGGGCCGGTGACGCTCTCAATGCGGCCTTGCTGGTTGCGCGCGAATTCGATGCGTTCGCGCGGATCGGCCGCGCCGACCAGCGCGACACCCGCATCGCTCACCAGCCACTGCGCCCCGTCCGTGAAGGCGATGCGCTGCACCTTGCCGTCGGCATCCAGGCTGTAGCGCGTGCCATCCGGTCCGGTGAGCACATAGCCTTGCGGCACCCATGGCAGCCCGGTGGTCGGGTCGAACAGGCGCGTGCCCTGGCGTTGCAGGGCCACCGGCTGGCTCTCGTCGCCGCTGTGCGCGGCGAGCGTCCAGCCGTTGCCGCCGGTGAACACCGGGCGCAGTACCACGGCGGCGCCGGGTTGATCGCCCAGGCGCTGTACCTCGGTCGTCAGCGTGAAGCTCAGGTGTTGCTGCGCGGCCTGCGGCTGCGACAGGCTGGCGGGCACCTGCAGCCACACGCGGGCGCCTTCCATCCACGGCGCCGCGGTGCCCAGTTCTGTGACGCTGGGCTGGTCGTGCGTGAGCCGCGTGTCGAGCAGCGGCAGCACCCAGTTTCCGAAGGCCGCGGAAGACCCATTTTGGGCGTCGGAGCCCAAGGCAAGGCTTGTCGGCAGCACGCGCGTGAGCGCGAGGCTGTGACCGCCGAGCTGGAACACGGCGTCCGTGGCGGTGGCTTGCACGAGCGACTTTTCGGCCGAATCGATCACCACGCGCGCCCCGATCTCGCTGGTGCGGCCGGTCAGGTCCCAGGCACGCAGGCGCAACTGGTACACGCCGTTGGCCCAGGTGGCCGGGTCCAGCGTCGCGAGCGTGACCAGCCCCGTGCCGCTCGCGATGGCGGCGTAGTCCTCGCGGCTCAGCACCTGCCAGGCGGCGCTGCCGTTGGCCGGCGCGATCTCCAGCTGCCAGCCCATCAGCTGCTGCTCGGCCAGGCGGGCCTGCAGCAGCGTGCCGCGGCTCACCGTGGCGGGTTCGCTGTCGGCGCGGCTGCCTTCCAGGCCGCCGCCCCACGTGAGTTGCGGCGCGGTGCTGTCCTGCGGGTCGCGCACGCGGATGGTCTGGGTGTGGGTGGCCGTGAAGCCGTCCACGTCGGTGGCGGTGACGCGCACCTCCACCAGGCCGGGGGCCGTGGCGGTGAGGCGCAGGCGGCCCAGGCTGTCCAGTGTGGCCGCTTGCCAGTCGCCGGCGCCGATGCCGGCGCCGCGCACCTGCACCACGATCTGGTCGATCGGGCTGAAGGCTTGCGCTCGCACCGTGGCGAGCACCGTCTGCCCCGGCAGCACCGGGGTCGATGGGGTGGTGTTGATGAGGATCTTCGGCGCGTTGGCCGCCGCCTCGGCGACCACGCGCAGCGTGAAGGTCTGCGTAGTGGTGTTTCGGCCGTCACTCACGCGGGCGACGATGACGAAGTCGCCCACTTGGCCGGGGCCCGGGGTCCATTGCAGGCGGCCGGCCGAGGCGTCGTAGCTGGCGCCTTCGGGCAGGTTGGTGAACGACACGGCGAGCGCGGCGGTTTGCGCGGCGCCGTCGGCGTCAGTTACCCGGATCGCGCCGGCCGCGCCGGTCGCGCCTTTCACCACGGGCAGGCTGAAGCTCTCTCCGACCATGAGGGCGCGGCTCACCGTGGTCATCTCCGGCACGCGGTTCACGTCGAACACGCGCACCTGCACGCTGCGCAGCGTGGTGGCAGTGCCGTCGGTGGCCGAGAAGTTGAAGGTGAACGCGCGGCTGGTGGCGAGCGCGTTGTTCACCACCTCGGCGTCGGGCGTCCACTCGAAAGTGGCACTGTTGGGGTCGAAGCTCACCCCGGCCGGCGTGTCGGCGTCGTGCACCAGCGACATGCGCACGGCATCGTTGTCGGCGTCGGCGGCGAGCAGGCTGAAGGCGAGCGTCTCGCCCTCGCTCACCAGCTGCAGCGGCATGGGCAGCAGGCGCGGCGCCTGGTTGACGTTGCGCACCACGAGGTCGATCTCGCGCGTGGCGGTGGCGTGGCCGTCGCCGGCCTTCACGATAAGGCGATAGTGGCCTGGGTTGGCGCCGTTGGCGTTGTCGGACTGGGCCGCGAAAAGGCCCGGCGTCCAGCGCAGCGCCAGGCGCGACTGGCCGTCGGTGCCCGCTACGGGTTCTAGCGTCATGCCGCTCGGCAGGCCCTCCACCGTCCAGTTCACCGCGTCGAGGTCGGGCTCGCGCGCCGAGAGTTCGAGCGTGAGCGGCGCGCCTTCATCGGCAAGCACCGTGGTCAACGTGCCGGCCAGCGGATCGCCGCTGATCTCGGCGCCGGTGGCCTGCAGCGCGATCAGTTCGGGCGCCAGGTTGGCCGCACGCACAACGATGCGCAGGTCGCGCACGGTGACGCTGGGCACGGGCACCACGTCGGGGTCGGGGATGTAGCCCGCGTCCTGCGGCGGCAGGCCGCTGTCGCTCACTTCCAGGCTAATGTCGTGCACGCCGGCCTGGGCCGCGGTCGGCGTCCAGGCGATATAGGCACGGCCGTACTGCGGCTCGGTCAAGATGACCGCGCCGGCGGGCAGGCCCTGGGCGGCGTAATGGAGCGCGTCCTGGTCGAGGTCGCGCACGCTGATCGGGATGCGGATCTCCTGGCCGATAACGGCCACGGATTGCCTCGGCACCGTCACTTCCGGCGCCTCGGTCTCGCTGCGCACGGTCACGACGAAGCTCTTGGCCTGCGCGAGCACCTGGTTCACGTCGCCATCGCCGTTGTCCTGCGCGACCACGGTGATCGTGTAGTCGCCGCGATGCCCAGCGCCGGGCGCGAAGCGAAGCACGCCCGCCACGGTGCTGCCGCTGGCGGTCTGCGTGTAGGTAGCAAACGGCGGCAGGCCCGCGACGGTGAGCTTGATCGGGTTGCCGTCGGCATCGCCCGCGCTCACGGGGATCTCCAGCACGGCGCCGCGGTCGACGAAGGCGTTGGCCACGTCGCCGATCTCGGGCGCGCGGTTGGCGTTGCTCACGACGATGGGCAGCGTCACCTGGCTGGTGAGCGGCGTACCGGTGCCGTCGCCGTCATCGGTGGCGGTCACGGTCACCTGGTAGCTGCCGGCCTGGGCATAGCCTGGGGTCCAGACGAGCTCCAGCGTTTCAGCGTCGAAGCTGGCGCCGGGCGGCAGCCCGGTCACCTCGTAGCTCACAGTCGCCGCGCTGCCTTCGCCGCCGGCCGCCGGGCCGGTAGGCGACAGACGGATCTTGGGCTCGAAGCCCGGGTTGTCGGGGTCGAAGGCGAACACGCTGATGCGCAGGGGCTGGCCTTCGAGCACGTTCCAGGTCTCGGCGGCGTCGAACACCGGAGCGCCGTTGGCGTTGAGCACCTGCAGCACCACTTCGCGGGTGACGCTGGTGCGCACCGGGTCGCGGCCGTCGGTCGGGGTGTAGGTGGCGGTGAGCGTGACGGGCAGGCGCAGCGTGCCAGCCTGGGCGTAGCCCGGGGTCCATTCGAACCATCCGGTCTCGGGGTTGAGCGTGGCGCCGCCGGGGAGCCAGGGGCTGTGGTACTCGAGCGTGATGGTGGTGCCGTCGGCCTGGCGCGGCCCGCCGGGCAGGCTGCCGGGCAATTGCAGCGCGTAGCGCTCGCCTTCGCGCAAGGTCTGCGCGGCGATCTCGCCGAGCACGGGCTTGGCGTAGCCCTGCTGCACGTGCAGCGTGAAGCGCTCCATGACCGTGGCCTTGCCGTCGCTCGCCACGACGGTGATGTCGCGGTAGTCGCCGGCCTGGTCGTAGCCCGGGGTCCAGGTGAGCAGGCCGGTGGTGGCGTCGAAGCGCGCGCCGGGCGGGAGGTTGCGCAGGGCGACGGTGACGGTCTCGCCGTCGGCGTCGGCCGCCACGAGGGGCAGCGTGAGGGCTTCGCCTTCGGCCAGGGTGATGTCCCCCACGGTGCCGAGCACGGGCGCGTGGTTGCCGCCGGCCACGTCGATGGTGAAGCGGCGCAGCGCGACGCCGCCGCGGCTGTCGATGACGCGCACGAGGATCTCGGTGTTCGCGAGGTCGCGGGGGGTGGGCGTCCAGCTGAGCGTGGCGTTTTGGTGGTAGCCGGCTGCGTCGCTTTGCACGCCCGCGCCGCCGGTGATCGTCATGCCCTGCGGGGCCTGCACGAGCTGCCAGAAGAACAGGGTGCCATCGTTGTCGTTGCCTTGCAGCGTCGCGGTCCACGGCTGGCCTGCCGTGGCGGCGGGCAGCACGTTCGTCTCTGCGTCAGCGCCGGCCACCTGCACGGTGGGCGGAACGTTGTCGAAGGGCACGGCGTAGATGCCGTGGCCGAGGTTGAACTTGACCAGCGCGCTGGTGCCGGGCGCCACGCCGAAGGTGCTGGCGTTGCGCACGCTCACCGTCTGGTTGGCCAGCGTCGCGCCCACGGTGAGGCGACCGCCGGTGGCCTGCAGGCCGGCCGAGAGGTTGACGATCCACAGGTCGGACTGGTTGCCACTGCCCTGCACGCCGCCCACGACTTCGTCGCCGAAGTAGCGGCCCGGGTCAAGCAGGAGCATGAGCGGGCCGCGCAGGTCGTCGACGCCGATGTTGGTGATGCTGACGTCGTAGCTCACCTCGCCGGTGGAACGCTGGGCGCGGGTGCTGGAGAACTCGAGCCGCACCTGGTGCGTGAGGTCGGAGACGGCGGTGAAGGTGCTGAAGAAGCCCTGCGCGAGACGCAGTTGCGCCGCGCTGCGGATGTTGGGCAGCACCTCCAGGCGCCAGCCGCCGGCCGGCAGGTTGGGCAGGGTGAGCACGGCCGAGCGCGCGCCGGCATCCCAGCGCACGGATTCGGGCTGCAGCACGAGGCTGCTGTGTGCGCCGGTGGCCACAAGCTGGTAGTTGGCGGGGTTGAGGACGCTGGACGGATCGATGGCGTCAGCGCCTGACGCGCCGGTCCACATGGCCTGGTCGAAGGTGACCGAGACCTGGGTGAGCGGCAGCGGCACAAGCGCGCCGTCCGGCACGCTGATCAACAGGACGCTGGGCGCCTTGAGCAGCGCGATCTCGTCGATGTGCTGGGTCTGCGCGACCAGGATGCGGCCGTCGTGCGTGGCGACGATGCTTTCGCCGCGCGTGCCGCCTTGCGCGAGTTGCAGAGCACGTCGCGATTGCAGTTCGATCATCCACACGCTGGCCGCGTGCGGCACGCTGCCGCTGCCGGGTGTCACCGGCCGCTGCGCGAGGTTGCTCGATGCGAGCAGCAGGCCGGCGAGCGGGGTGCCGCTCTTGCCGAAGGCAATGCTGTCGATCACACCGGCGAGGCGGTATTCCACCTCGGCGCGGCCCGCCATGCGACCGCTCATTGGGAAGCTGATGATCTCGGTGGTGCTACCCGGGGTGGCGGCGCCGACGTCGGAGCCGGTCCAGCGCACCGCCCACAGGCGGCCGTCCGGGCCGAAGGCGAGGTCGCCGACGCGGGTGTTGGAGAAGTGCTTCCACGCCGGGGCGGCGGTGGCGTTCGGATCAAAGATTTCGACGCCGTTGCCGGAGGCCACGTAGATCAGGCCGCTGACCGGGTCGATGGCGAGCGCGTGCGTGAGCGGATCCTGGCCGGGGCCGATGTGGCGCTCGATGACGGCGCCGCTGGTGGCATCGACAAGGAGTAGTTCGCGGCCGGTCATCACCCACAGCTGGCCGAGCGCGTCGACGGCCATGTCGAGCACGGGGGCGTCGAGCACGAAGAGCGGCTGCGTGGCGCGGCCACCTTCCTTGTCGAAGCGGAACACCTCGTTGCGCAGTTCGCCCGCGCTGGCGAGCACGGAGCCGTCGGCCAGCTCGATCATGGCGAGCGCGCCGATGTCGCCGGCGCTCGCAGTGAAGCCGTCGGCGAAGCTGCGCACGCCCATGGGCGCGAGCACGCTTTGCAGGTCGCCGACCTGCACCGGGGCCACGAAGCCGGGCAGGCGCAGTGCGGCCTGCTCGAACAGCTCGCTGGTCACGTAGCTGCGGTCGGGCGTGGCGGCAGGCAGCTCTGCCGTGCCGGCGAGCTGCTCGTTGCTGCCCAGCGCCTGCTGAGCCTCCTGCTGGCTGCCGTCGTCGGGCAGCACGGCATGGGCGATGACGGCGGCCTCGCGTTTGCCAGCCTGGTCGGTGGCGACAGCGAGGAACTCGTAGGTCTTGCCCGCCTCGCCGATGAACACGGCCTGGCTGGTGGCGCCGGCCACCTGCTTGAGCCAGATGCGGAAGTCGCCGCCGTTCTCTGCCACGTAGACGGTGACGTGCTTGACGCCGCTGGCGTCGTCAGTGGCCTTCCAGCTCACGTCGAAGGTGGGGGCGCCGGCGGCGTTGGCGCCGGTGGAGCGCACCTCCAGGGTGGTGACGGGGGCCGAGGCGTCGAGCGTGTGGGTGACCGATGCGCTGTCGACGGGCGGCGCCTCGTCGAAGAAGGCACGCGCGGTGGCACTGATGGCGGCGCGCGTGACGGCCAAGTCCAGGGCGCGCACGGTGTAGCTCACGAAGCCGCGCGCCGACTGGCCGCTGGCATCGGGCTTGAGCAGGCCGCGGGTGGCGTCGCGCAGCACCTCGCCGGTGTCGGGGTCGATGGCCTGGATGAGCCAGGTCGCCACGCGGGTTTGCGCGTCGACGCCGGCGCTCACGCGCAGCACGAAGCCCTTGTTGCCGGTGAAGTCGAAGTCGCCCTGGAAGACGGCCCGGTCGCCGGGCACGTGGATGTTGATGTCGCCGATCTTGAGGTCGCCCAGGCGCACGCTGCGCGGGTCGAGGTCGGCGTCGAGCTCGGTGACGAGTCGCAGCTCGCCGACCGGGCCTTCGGTGGGGTTGGTGAACTCAATGGTGTACGGCAGCGCGTAGTCGGCCGGCACGTAGCTGGTGCCGTCGGCCGCGGGCAGCGACTGCGGGCCGCGCATGGCGACCGCCGCGCGTGCGGC
>CBFHAS010000065.1:0-24579 GCA_965653625.1 uncultured Burkholderiaceae bacterium
GCGTCGAGCTTCACCACGTCGGCCACCGTGCCGTGGGCGACGAGGTCGAGCAGCGTGTCCAGCCGCGGCTGGGCTTCGGCAGTGAACGCGCCACGCCGGCGCAGCTCGCTTCGAAGCGCGAGCAGCACGTAAAACATGACGCCCACGCCCGCGAGGTTCTTGCTGTCGAAGCCGCAGCCGGGTTGGTTGGGGTTCACGATCACGTCGGCCTCAGGCAACACGACGAGGTCGTCCACCAGGGCCGGCAGGTGGTGGTCGGTCACCAGCACGGCCAGACCTTTTGCGCGCGCATGCGCCACGCCGGCGAGGCTGGCGATGCCGTTGTCCACCGTAAGCAGCACGTCGGGTCGGCGGGTAAGGGCCAGGTCGACGATGGCCGGGGTGAGGCCATAGCCGTGCACCGCGCGGTCGGGCACGACGTAGGCGAGCGACTCGGGCCGCGCACCGAGCAGCGCGAGCCCGCGCAGCGCGACGGCGCAGGCTGTGGCGCCGTCGCAGTCATAGTCGGCCACCACGCAGATTCGCTTGCCGGCCGCAATGGTGTCGGCCAGCAGTTCCGCGGCGGCCTCGGCGCCCAGCAGGCCCGCGGGCGGCAGCAGGCGCGACAGGCCGTCGTCGAGTTCGTCGGCGCTGAGCACCCCGCGCCCGGCGTACAGGCGCGCCAGCAAGGGGTGGATGCCGGCCTGCTCCAGCGCCCAGGCGATGCGAGGCGGAGCGTCGCGCAGGTGCAGCGTGGGCGAGGTCACAGCGCCTCCAGCACGGTATGCGCCGGCGCCGGGCGCCAGGCCCGTGCGATGCGCTGCCAAGTTGACTGCTGTCCGGTGGCGAAGCGTTGCGCGCGCCGCTCGCCGCACAGCGTGAGCTCAACCGGCGTGCCGCCGTGCGCCTTCTTCAGCAGCCGCTCGACAGGGCCCGCATCGAGCGCGCGCCAGGCATCGGCCCAGGCCGCCCAGTCCTCGGCCAGAGCGGGTGCGCGCAGCCGGTCGTCGACCACCGGCCCGCCTTCGGGCACGGGCTGCGCACGGCCGCAGCCGCTCAGCCAGAAGGAGTTGAGCGTCAGTTCGCCGCGGCCTTCGCGGCCTTCGTTGAGGGGGTGGGTGTAAAGCAGCATCTGAATTTCATTTTGGAGTCGGCGCACCAGGCGAGCCTGCGGATGCGAGTGCAGCCACAGGTCCACATTGCGACCGATCACACGGTCGAGCGAGGCGCATGGCAGGCCGTCGAGCGTGTCGTGGGCGGCATACCAGCGGGTGGGGGCGCCCCAGGCGAGGCTCCAGCCTTCGCTCTCGAAGAGTGGCCGGATCGCTTCCATGCATTCGCGCGACTCGGCTTCGGAGAGACGAAGATCCCGTGGGTCGGCGAGCGAGATGTGGTCGCGGCCCACGTGCCAGTGCACGGGCGTGAGCTCTCCCCAGGCAAGCTCGCCGAGGGCGATGCCATCGTTGCCGGCATGCAGCGCGGCGAAGGGCAGGGCGCCATCGTTGCCATGCCAGCCCCAAGCATGGGCCATTGCCCGTTCGTGCGGTGGGCTCAGCGTGTATTCATCGACGCCTTGCACCTCAGCGGGCGTGAGGCGGGCCAGCAGGCGCGACAGCACGGGCAGATCGAGATCACGCATCGCCTGCATGCCGGCTTCGGACAGGGTCGAGGCGAAGGGGACGAGAAGGCGCATGGGCGCGGATTATCGAGGCCGCCTGTGCGTGGTTCGTGGGGCCCGATGCCACAATCGGCCGCTCCGAAGATCGTGCCTTGATCGAAATGGAAACCGCGGACGTGCATTCGCCGCACATGCGGCGGGCGGGCAAGGACCTGCTGTCACTGGCGCTGATGGATGCGCGCAATCGAACGCTGTGCTGGCTGGCGCTGTTCGAGGAGGCGCCGGCCGATCGACTGGCTGATGCGATGCGGGCCGCGGTGGGGCCTCCCACGTGGCGTTTCGGGCACATCGCGTGGTTTCACGAGCGCTGGATCGCGCGCAATGTCCATCGGCAGCGCGGTGCCCAAGCCGATCCCACCGCACCGCGGCTCGCCTCCATCCTGCCGGGGGCCGACGCTTGGTATGACCCGGCGCAGCGGCGGTGCGCTGAAGGCCCGCCGCCCGGCCTGCCCGACTTCGCGGCGACGCGGCAGTACCTGGCCGACACCATCGAACTCACCCTTGAACTGCTCGAAGGTGCCGAGCAGAGCGATGCCGGCCTGTATTTCTTCCGGCTCGCTCTCTTCTTCGAGGACATGCAGTCCGAAGCCTTGGCCGAGACGGCTCAGGCGATCCAGTTGCCGCTGGGTGCCGCGCGCGGGCTGGTGGGTGAGATCGTCGCCTTGCCGCCGCGCCCGGCTTTGCTGTTTCCCGCCACGGGATGGTCCCTGGGTTCGCCGCCGGGCGGCTTCGTGTTCGACAACGAGAAGTGGGCGCACGAAGTCGCCGTGCCCGAGTTCGAGATCGACGCGCAGCCGGTCACCTGGGCGCAGTTCGGCGAGTTTGTCGAGGACGGCGGTTACGACGATGTGTCGTGGTGGTCGGACGCCGGCCGCGAATGGCTGCGCCGCGGCGGCCGGCGTGTACCGGCTTACGTCGACCAGCTGCGGCGCGGCGTGCTGCAGGAGCGGTTCGGACGCCTGGCGCGCGTGCCGACGGCCCAGCCGGTGCTTCACGTGAGCTGGCACGAAGCGCGGGCGTGGTGCTGCTGGGCCGGCCGCCGCCTGCCCACGGAGGTGGAGTGGGAGGCCGCGTCGCACGCGGCTTCACGCGGCTTCGCCTGGGGCGCCGTGTGGGAATGGACGGCTGGCAGCTTGCACCCGTATCCGGGCTTCAGCCCCGACCCGTGGCGCGCGTACTCGGAGCCGCACCTCGGCACGGGCAAGGTGCTGCGAGGCGCGTCCTTCGCCACGCCGCGCCGGCTGCATCACACGAAGTTCAGGCGGTTCGCGCAGCCCGAGGACGACGGCATGTTCTGCGGCTTCAGGAGCTGCGCGGCATGACCCGATGAATCCTTTCCTCGACAGCGCCGCGCGCGCCGTGCATATGGTGAGCGCCGGCGACGCGCAGCTGCTGCACATCGTGTTGCTGTCGTTGTGGGTCAGCGCATCGGCAAGCGTCGTGGGGACCCTGCTGGGGCTGCTGGCGGGAGCGGCCGTGGCGGTGTGGCGCTTCCCAGGCCGCCCGGCCGTGCTGGTGGCGCTCAACACGCTTCTGGCCCTGCCCTCGGTGGTGGTCGGGCTGGTGGTGTACCTGCTGCTGTCGCGCGCGGGGCCGCTGGGATCGTGGGGCATCCTGTTCACGCCGCCGGCCATGGTGATTGCACAAGCCATCCTCGTCACGCCCATCGTGGCGGCGCTCGCGCGGCAGATCGTGGAGGACGCCTTGCGGGATCACGGCGAGCAACTGCGCTCGCTGGGCGCCGGCAAGCTGGCCTGCGCGCTCATCGTGGCGTGGGACGAGCGCCTGGCGCTGCTCACCTTGGGACTGGTGGCCTTCGGCCGCGCGATCTCTGAGGTGGGCGCGGTGATGATGGTGGGCGGCAACATCGATGGCGTGACGCGAGTCATGACCACCGCCATTGCCCTCGAAACCAGCAAGGGCGACCTGCCGCTCGCGCTGGCGCTCGGCATGGTGCTGCTGGGTGTCGCGCTCGTGCTCAATGTGCTCATCGGCGTCCTGCGTGCATGGCGCACCGCGGGTGACCGCGAGACGGGGGTGGTCGCGTGAACGGCGCGCCGCTGGTTGAGCTGCGGTCGGCCACCGTGCGCTTCGGCCGCCGGGCAGCGATCAGCGGCGTGAGCGTGGCCGTGGAGCGCGGCGAGCGCGTGGCGCTGGTCGGCGCCAACGGCTGCGGCAAGAGCACGCTGCTACGCGCAGTGCATGGGCTGGTGCCGCTGGCCGAGGGCCAGCGCGAGGTGCACGGCGCGCCACGCGTGGCCATGGTGTTTCAGCGGCCCTTCATGCTGCGGCTGTCGCTCCTCGCCAACGTGGAGCTTGGCCTCATGCTGCATGGCGTGCCTCGCCGAGAGCGCCGCGAGCGTGCGATGGACGCACTGGCTCGCGTCGGGCTCGTCGCCGAAGCGCATCGCATCGGGCGCGTGCTGTCGGGTGGTCAGCAGCAGAGGGCGGCCCTGGCGCGCGTATGGGCGCTCCAGCCCGAGTTGCTGTTGCTCGACGAGCCCACCGCGAGCCTCGACCCCACCGCCAAGCGCGAGGTCGAAACCCTGATCGAAGCGTTCGCCGCGCAGGGCATCACCGTGCTCATGAGCTCGCACAACCTGGGGCAGGTGAAGCGGCTGGCCGACCGGGTGCTGTACCTGGAGCACGGCCGCCTGCTGGCCGACGTGAGCACCGATCACTTCTTCCACGGGGCGCTTCCCGTGGAGGCCACCCTGTTCCTGAAGGGCGAGTTGCCCTGGGGGTGAGTCGTCCTCGCTAGCGCACGATCAGCAAGGGCGTGCTGCAGTGGGCCAGCACCCGTGCGGTGGTCGATCCCAGCACCAGCGCGCTCATGGGCGAGTGGCCGTGCGAGCCCATGACCAGCAAGTCGTACTTGCCCTCGGCAGCGGTGGCGGCGATCACGTCGGCCGCGTGCCCGTTGCGGTGCTGAAGACTCACGTGCTGACCGAGCGCCGCCGTGCGCTCGCGTAGCGGACGAAGCACTTCCTCGGCCTGCTCGTTGTAATAGCCTTCCAGAGTGTCGCGGCCGATGTAGCCCCGCACGCGCGGCGGCACGGGAGGGACGACCGTGAGGGCGGTGTACTCGTGCGAGGGATCGAACAGGTCCTTGTGCGCGGCGATGTAGTCCAGCATGCGGAGCGTGTATTCGCTGCCGTCGACGGCCAGCAGGATCTTCATGGGCATGACCTCCTTGTGTGGGACGAGGCGGGATCATCGCGCACGCGGTGCGGCTGGTCGGCGTCGCGGGTGCCGCTACATGCGTGGTCCCGCCCGGGAGTGTGCGGAATGCAGCCGTGGTTGTGCATGCCCCCACTGCGCTATGGGTGAGGCTCCTTGGCACAAGCAGCTGCTTCCGAGTACCTGAACCTCCCGCTGGGCGCACGACGCTGTACGGCCACGATCCTGGCTGCCTTCCCTGCCTTCCAAGAGCGCAACCCTTGCGATAAGTAGGGTGGTGAATCCTGAATGTGCCAGGTTCACAGCCCTCCATTAGGATCTGTGCGGTAGTCATGCACCGGGTGGCGCATGACTCCGTGTTTTTGGGGAGGCAAGCATTGATATGTCGCACGTAGCTGATTGCGCTGGCGTTTCACACGAGTCCGCCTGCAGACATCGTCTTGTCTACAGCGCAGCCAAGCTTGGCGTGGCAATGGCCGATAAGTTGCTCCTCGCAGAATCCGTCTAGATGGAAGGCGAAACCCCGGACGGCTCAACGATTCTGGTGGTCGAGGACGACGAAACGATCGCTGAACTCTTGCAGTTCATGCTGGAACGCTCAGGGTACGTGCCAGTACGCCTGACCAACGGACGCGATGCCGTTGCACATATTGAGAGCGAGCCTCCTCCGGCACTGGCCATCTTCGACGTGATGCTGCCGTACGACGACGGGTTCAAGCTGGTGAGCCGGGCACGGGCACAGCCGGGATGGGCCGACGTGCCGCTGTTGATGCTCAGCGCGAAATCCCAGGAACACGACATTGTCAAAGCGCTGGATGCCGGCGCGAATGATTACGTGATCAAGCCTTTTCAGCCGCGGGAACTGCTGGCGCGCGTCAAGCGCCTGTTGCGCCGTGGAACATGACTTCATAGGTCACACCGCTGCGGCAGTGCTCGTGGCGCTCGGATCGTTGCCCGTTCTCGCCCAGCAGGATTCGACTGCTGAGGTCGAAGGCGGCGTCACATATGAACACTTGACCGACGGGCATCGGCCTTGGCGGAGCATCTACATGCAATCAGGCTGGCGTGACGCTTCGCGCAAGCGAGCGGTACAGGCGGGATGGCGCAGCACGAGCCGTTTTGGCGTGGATGACTTTGACGCCTCCATCGGTGCCGTGACCCCATTGCCGGGTGGCTGGAGCCTGGCTGCAAGCGCGAGTGGAAGTCCTACCGCCAAGATCCTGGCGCGCTGGAATGCTGCCGTGACGCTGCAGCATTCGCTGCTCTCCGGGTTGAATGGTTCTCTGAATTGGCGGCGGTCGCTTTACGGTCCCAATGGAGCCGTGGGTACTCAAGGCAGCACGGCGTGGGGTGGGGGCCTGGAGCGGTACTTCGGTACGTGGCGCGCCGCGTGGAACGGCAGCCAGACCCGACTCGACAGCGGAGGCGACGCATTTTCGCAGTGGGGCCAGATCGATCGCTATTACGGCGAGTCGGCCTCCAGGCAGGCGAGCCAAGTCGGCTTGCTGGTTTCTGCAGGCCATGAACTGGAGAAGCTGCCCGGTGCCCGCTTGGTGGTGACCTCTGTGCGCGGGATCTCGGTCCTTGGGGTGCACCGCTTCACCGACCTCTGGGGCGTGAGCTGGGAGCTTTCTTCCAGCCGCCAAGGTGACAGCTATCGTCGAACGGGCTTTCGTCTTGGGCTCCGCCGCAGCATTTGACGGGCCGCAAGGGCTAGCGTTATTCGCCGGCGCAATTGCTGCGGCAATGACCGCCGCAATACTGCTCTACATGCTTTTGTTGCGCTCGCGCACGCTGCGCCGCTCCCGCCTGCGCGATCGTGTGACGCTGCGCTGGAGGCCTTTGCTGATCATGGCAGCGGTGGAAAGCGTGCCGCCGTTGCCACCACTGGAGAGCAGCGAAGGGTGGGCCTTCGCCCAACTGTGGCATCAGCTCATAGAAGGGGTTCGGGGGGACGCGCGCGAGCGACTGCGCACTGTCCTTCGTGACGTCGGAATGGTGGCTGTGGCTCGCCAATGGGTTGGGGGCCCCGACCCCGCCCGTCGCGTCATCGCGCTGGCCATGCTGGGGCATTACGGCGATCCCATGGACTGGGAAGCTATTCACGTCCACCTCGATGAGCGTCGCCTGGACCTCAGCTTGACGGCCGCGCGTGCCTTGGCATTGGCTGATCCAAGCCGAGCCGTGCATGGCATCGTTGCGCAGCTGCTCAAACGCCATGACTGGCCGGTGTCGCGGGTAGCCTCCTTGCTGAGAGAGGCCGGCACCGAATTCGCCTGCGCTCCGCTCCTGGCGCTGATCCAGCGGGTGAGCGAGGCCGACCTGCCTCGCCTGTTGCCTCTGCTTGGCGTGATTGACGAGCAGGAAGCGTCTGGTGCGGTGTCGGACCTGCTGCGGCGCGTAAAGGAGCCTCACGTGCTGGTGGCGGCCTTGGCCGCAGTCAGCACGCCGGAGGCACTGCCGGCAGTTCGAATGCTGACTGGGCACGCGTCATGGAACGTACGCGCAGAGGCGGCCAGCGCTCTGCTGCGCATCGGCACAGAAGGCGACAGACCGACTCTGCTGGGCATGATGGTTGACCGCGAGTGGTGGGTGCGCTATCACGCCACTCGTGCCATGGTCTTGCTTCCTGGCACCACGCCTGGTGCGATTGATCGCCTGCGGCACCAACTCAATGACCGCTTCGCGCGTGACATGCTGGAGCAGGTGATCGCAGAGGATGCACTGCAATGATTTTTGAAGACGGCCTGCACCCGGGATGGGCTGCTCTGTTTGCGGCGCTGCAATGGTTGTTCCTTGCCTACTTCGCCGGGATGAATTTGATCTACGTCGCGTTGAACATCATCGCGCTGCGGGCGATCGGTCGAGATGCAACAGCACTGGCGCTGGCGCGGCTGCCTCAATACAGCTCCGGGCTGGAGCCGGCAATCAGCCTGCTCGTGCCCGCCTACAACGAGGCGCAGAGCATCGCCATGTCGGTACGCTCATTGCTGCAACTGGAGTATCCGGAATTCGAAGTCATCGTCGTCAACGACGGCTCCAAGGACGACACCCTTCAGGTGCTGGTGCGAGAGTTCCGTCTGGTGCGCTTCCCGCAGGCGTATCGGGTCGCGGTGCCTGTCAATGATGTCTACGGAATCTATCGCTCCGCGCAGCACCACAACCTGCTCGTGATCGACAAGGCGAACGGTGGCAAAGCCGATGCGCTGAACGCAGGATTGAACGCCGCGCGCCATTCGTTGTTTTGCGCGGTTGACGCCGATTCGATCTTGCAGCGAGACAGCCTGCAGCGCATCGTCCGACCATTCCTGGAGGATCCTCGTGTCATCGCCGCCGGAGGCACGGTACGGGTGGCCAACGGATGCCGGCTATCCCGGGGATTCCTGCAGCGCGTTGGCATGCCGAGCTCGCTGCTTGCCCGCATTCAGATCGTGGAGTACCTGAGGGCGTTCCTGTTTGGCAGGCTCGGCTGGTCGCCCCTGAACGCCATGCTCATCATCTCGGGTGCGTTCGGGTTGTTTCGGCGTGATGCCGTGGTCGCCGTGGGCGGCTATCGCCCCGACACCATCGGCGAGGACATGGAGCTCGTGGTGCGCCTGCACGAGCACCATCGGCTGCATCAACGAAGTTATCGCATCGTCTACGTCGCCGATCCCATCTGCTGGACGGAAGTGCCGCAGAGTCTGCGTGTGCTGCGCCAACAGCGAGTGCGATGGCAACGCGGCCTCATGGAGAGCCTATGGGCGCACAAGCGGCTGCTGCTGCACCCCAAGGCGGGTGCAGTGGGATGGCTGGCGTATCCGACCATGCTCTTGATCGAGGGCCTGGGGCCGGCGATCGAGGTGCTGGGCTATGTGTTGATGACCGCAGCCGTTTTGCTCGACGTCATCTCATGGCAGTCATTTGCGGCTTTCATGATGCTCGCTTTGGGTCTGGGCCTCATGTTGTCGGCCACCGCCTTGCTTCTCGAAGAGATGTCCTTTCACCTCTATCCGTCCTGGGAACATCTGGCAGCGTTGGTCGGTGCCATGCTGCTTGAGAACTTCGGCTATCGGCAGTTGACCGCCTGGTGGCGCCTGCGCGGGCTGCTGATGTGGCTCACGCGGCGTGAATCGAAGTGGGGGGAGATGCGCCGGCTGGGCCTGTCTTCTCCGTCACGACACTGACGCCGCAGTTTCTGTGGGTCCCCTCCCGAACGATAGGCGGGGGCAAGAGCTACCCGTGCTTGACCACGCGGTTCTTCCCGGCGTGTTTCGCCGCGTACAGCGCGTGGTCGGCATCCTCGATGAGCAAGCCCGGCGTCTCGCCTTGTCGAGGCTGCCGGCATGCCACCCCGATGCTTACCGTGACGTAGTCGCTCACGCTCGAAGAGGAGTGCGGGATGCGCAGATCCGCCACGCAGCGGCACAGGCTGCTCGCGCGCTGTAGAGCGCCTTCTGTAGATGTAATCGGCAGCAGAATGGCGAACTCCTCGCCGCCATAACGGGCCGCCACGTCAGTACTCCGACGGGTGTGCTCGCGCATCACGTCCGCCAGGCGCCGCAGCACTTCGTCGCCGGCGGGGTGGCCGTGCGCATCGTTGTAGCCCTTGAATTCATCCACATCGATCATGCACAGCGACAAAGCCGAATGCTCACGCACCGCGCGAAGAAACTCTGCTTCCATGCACGTATTGAAATGCCGCCGGTTGCTCAGCCCCGTCAGCGCGTCGGTGGTGCTTAGCCGCTGCAGTTCGAGGTTCATCTCCAGCAACTTCTGCTGGCTCTCCTTCAGCGCGCGGTACGCCTCGTCACGTTGCAGTTGGTTGAGATAGGCACGCGAGTGATGGCGGATGCGCGCCACGAGCTCAATGGCATCGGGGAGCTTGACGATATAGTCGTTGGCTCCGGCCTTGAAGCTGTCCCGCTTGACGACCGAATCTTCCCGGGTCGACAGCACGATGATCGGCACATCGCGCGTGTTCGCGCGAGCCCGGTACTCGCGCACGAGGCTCAGGCCATCGGCACCTGGAAGCACCAGGTCTTGCAGGATCACCGTGGGCCGGATCTCGGCGGCCGATGCGAGCGCCTTCTCCGGATCCCGGCAGTAGTGGAAGTCGATGTCGGGCTGGTCGGCGAGCATGCGGCGCACCGCTTCGGCAATGATCGGCTGGTCGTCCACAAGCATGACCATGGTGCTGTAGTCGTGTGCCAGCGAGGTGGCAAGCGGTCCTGAGGCCATTGGCTCATTCATGGGTCATTCCTCGGTGAACGTCAGGCGCTCCACCAGGCGACCGGCGATTCTGTTCAGGGCAAGTACGGCGCATGCCGCATCCAACTGCACTGCGGCCTTCGGCATGCCATAGACGGCGCAGCTTGCGCGGTCTTGCACGATCGTGTAATGGCCTTTGTCCCGCAACGTCTTCAGGCCTTGCGCGCCATCGTGGCCCATGCCGGTGAGCAGCACGCCCACGATGCCGCCGCGCCAATGACGGCACGCGCTGTTGAAGAAAACATCCACGGACGGTCGATACGCCAGCTCGCTGGGTTCGGCCTGGTAGACAAGCTGGCGTCCGGGGCTGAGGACGAGGTGGTCGTTGGTGGCCGCCAGCAGCACAGTGCCAGCCAACGGCGCCTCCCCCTCCTGAGCCAGGCGAACGGGCAGTGAGCTCTTGGCTCCCAGCCATTGGGCCATCCCCGCCGCGAACTGCTGATCGACGTGCTGAACGATGACGACAGCGGCCGAGTAGTCAGCGGGCAGTCCATGCAGCACCGTCGCCAAGGCTTCCGGCCCCCCCGCGGAAGCGCCTATGGCGACCAGATGACGCGCCCGCACACCCACCGGCACAACGACAGGGCTGGGCGCTTGCCTGTCGCGCAATAGAGCCTCGAGCTGATCGATCTTTCTCAGCAAGGGCTCGGCGGCGTTCACGACGGCGCGCCGTTTCCGCATGGGCGTATCCACGGCGTCCAGCGCGCCCGCGCCCATGGCTTCAAACACCATGCCCGCCCTTGAGCCCACGTCGCCGGTGACGACCAGTACCGCGCACGGGCTCGCCTTCATGATGCGCCGCGTCGCTTCGACCCCATCCATCCCTGGCATCACGAGGTCCATGAGGACGAGGTCCGGCGTGTCGCGGGCGCAGAGCTCAACCGCTTCTGCGCCGTCGTTCGCGATCCACGCGACCTGGTGCAAGGGGCGCAGCGCAAGCGTGGCTCGAAGCACCTCGATGGCCAAGAGGGAGTCATTGACGAGTCCGATCTTCACCCGGCCGCCTCTCCAATGAGGTCAACCACCGCACGCAACAAGGTCTCGTCGTGGAAGCCGCTCTTGGCAAGGTAGTGATCGGCTCCGGCTTCCAGGCCCCGCCGCTGATCCGCCTCCCGGTCCTTGTAGGAGACGATCATCACCGGAAGAGCCTTCAGGTGAGGGTCATTGCGGATCATGCGGACGAGCTCGATGCCATCGGTGCGCGGCATATCCACATCGGTGATCACAAGGTCGAAGCGGCTGGCTCGTACGGCGTTCCAGCCGTCCAAGCCGTCCACCGCCACCTCCACCCGGTAGCCTCGAGATTCCAGGAGCTTTCGCTCCAGTTCACGCACCGCGAGCGAGTCATCGACCACCAGCACCCGCTTGCGCTGGCTCAACTGTGCGCCGGTGCCGGCAGATCGGAGTGACCCGAGCCCGCCTCCGTTGTCGAGGCGCTCGACGGAGATCAGAAGATCCTCGACGTCGAGAATCAGGACCACCGAGCCGTCGTCGGCCACGGCGCCGGAAGTGACGTGCTGTACGTTCCCCAGACGCTCGTCCAGAGGCTGCATGACCATTTCCCGTTCGTCCGCGGCGCGGTCGACCACCAGCCCGCACACGCGCGGAAACTCCCCAATCACGACCACCATCAGTTCTTCAGACGTCTGCGGCTCGGTCGTGTCGCCGAGCAGACGTCGAGCGGACACGAGGCTGACGTGATGGCCGTTCAGCGCGAAATGGTGACGTCCTTCGATCTGTTGCACGTCGGCCGGCTTCAGCCGCAAGACCCGTGCAATCCGGTTGAGCGGAACCGCGTAAGCCTCCCCGGACACCTCCATCAACAGCACTCTCACGACGGACAGCGTGAGCGGAAGCAGCAGGTGGAACTGCGTCCCTTGACCCGCCTCCGTGGACACCCGCACGTTTCCGCGCACGCGCCGGACCATGTCCTGAACCACGTCGAGCCCGACCCCGCGCCCGGAGACTTCAGTGACCACGTCGCGCAAACTGAAGCCCGGCAGGAAGAGGAACTCCAGCAACTCCGAGTCGGACAGGCGGTCTGCCGTTTCCTGGGTGGCCAAAGCGCGCGCCACGATGCGTGCGCGCACCATGTCCAGAGGGATGCCCGCGCCATCGTCGCGCACACAGATCTGCAGCAGGCCGCCCGCATGCCGTGCTTCAAGACGCACGACACCCTCTTCGGCCTTTCCCGAAGCGAGGCGTCGACCCGCGGGTTCGATGCCGTGATCGACGGCATTTCGAAGCAGGTGGTTCAAGGGGGCGTCGAGCCGTTCCAGCAGATCGCGGTCCACGGGCGTCTCTTGCCCGCTCAGCTCCAATCGCACCCTCTTTCCTAAGGTGCGCCCGAGATCGCGCACCAGCCGCGGCAGGCCATGCAAGGCATCGGCCAGCGGCTGCATCCGGCATGCGAGGGCCTCGTCGTACAAGCGCCGGGCGACATTGCTCGCGCGGCGGTCCAGCGCGTCGACCTCCGCCAGTTGCTGTGCGATGTTGTCCTGACATAGACGCAGATGCCGGTGCACTTCGGGCAGCACGATCTCGAGCGCTTCCCGGAAGTCCGGGCGGCCCATGGCATGACGAATCTCGTCGATTCCGCTTCCTGCCTTCTGCGCGTGACGCTTGAGCCGCAGCATGCTGGCCCCCAGCGGCTTCAAGCCCCGAGACTCAATCAGCGATTCGCTGGCCAAACCCATCAGCTTGTTGACGCTCTCGGCGTTCAAGCGCAGGAAGCCTTGGCTTGATGGGGCGTTGCCGCTGTCCTCGGCACGGGCCTCGATGACTGGCACGGGGGTGTCCGCACCGGGCAATTCGCGCGCCGACAGGGCCGCGTTCAGGCGCTGAAGGTAGGCCGCTGCATCGCCGTGCTGAGGGTCAGCCCACGCCACGAACTCGCTTTCCGACAACGTGCCGATGTGCTCGAGCAGATCCACCCCCTGCAACAGCACGTCCACCTGCATGGTGGCCAGCCGGCGTTGGGACTGCTGGGCCTCGACGAATGCCTCTTCCATCGTGTGAGTGACCCCCACCACGCTGTCGAGGCCCACGATGCGCGCCGCGCCCTTGAGCGAATGGACGGCACGCATGCAGTCTTGAAGCGGCTGCGACACCGAGCCGCCGCGCTCCAGCGCGAGCAAGCCCGTGGTCAAGGTTTTGCATTGCGACTGCACTTCCTGGCGAAACAGGTCGAGCATCGATGTTTCGCTGATGTCGCTCATGGCAGGCTCTTTTCAACGGCCTTGAGCAGGGGCTCGTGGTCGAGCAGCGCCACCGTCTGCTCCTGCCAGCTCATCAGGGCCCGCGTGTAGCGAACCTCGGCTTGATTCAAGGCGGTCGGTGGCCCGGCCAGGTCCGTCGCGCCATAGGTCCACACGCCGTGAACCTTGTCCGCCGGGCAGGCCACGCGCCGTTGTCCGGGTTGTCGAAGCACCATAAGACGTGCACCCGTGCGGCTTTGCGTGCCCGGCACATCAATGCCAAGCAACACGGCAAGCGAGACGCAGGCCAGCAGCTGCCCACGCACGTTGACCACGCCCAGCAGCGCCCCGCTGCGCCGCATGGGTAGCGAATGCGGCGTGCGGGGCTCGGTCACTTCATCGAACACCACGGTGGGCAGGGCCAGCCATTCGACGCCGATGCGGAACACGAGTGCGGAATCGCGGGCCCGCTCTCGCGATTGCGCAGGCATGCCGTACTTCGCCGTGGCGTCCCGCAGGTCCTCCTCAGGGATCTCTCGCTGCAGCTGCCACTGCACCCGGTCGTGGGTCAATGTCTGCTTCACCTTGCCCGCCCTGGTGCCAGATGGGCCCGCCGAGCACGGGCATGCAAGCGTTCGGCACCTTTGGCATCGCCTTGCTTTTCGCGCAGCAGCGCCAGATGCGACAAGGCTTGCTCGTGCTCTGGGTCGAGATAGATCGCGCTTCGGTAGAACTCGCTGGCACGTGCACTGTCGCCCCGTGCGTCGTGCAGCAGCCCCAGGAGATAGAGCGCTTCAGCAGACGATGGATGCTTGTGCAGGTGCTGGTTGCACAGCTCTTCAGCCTCCGCCATCCTGCCCTCATCGGCCAGCCGTGCGGCATCGTCGAGCTTGTTTTCACTGGCCGCCACGGGTTGAGGCGGTTGCCTGTGCGTTGCTGCAGGTACGGCTGCTTTGATCGCCGGGCGGAACGATGGTGCGCGTACCGAAGGGGACGCAAGACTTGCGGCAGGGGCCGGCGCGTTGCGCACACTGGCCCGACGAAAGCCAAATGCCCGAGGGATCTTGAGCCATTCGAAACCGCAGGCCAAGAGCAGGGGGGCTTCCGACGGGCCCACGAAGAGCAAGCCCTCGGGCGTGAGCAGGCGGGTCAAAGTGGCCAGCGCATGCTCCTGCGTCGGCCGATCGAAGTAGATCAGCAGGTTACGGCAGAACACCGCATCGCGCCGCCCGAGAACCGGAAGAAGATCGCCGCCCAGGAGATTGGCGTGGTGCCACCGCACGGCGTTTCGAACGCGATCGTCCAGCTTGAACCTATCCGATGCGAGGGCGTGGAAGTACCGATCTCGATAGCTCAAATCACCACCGCGAAAGGCATTGCGCCCATACTCGGCTCGACCCGCGAGAGTGAGCGCCTGCCGGCTGATGTCGGCCGCATCGATAACGAAGTCGGTGAGCGACAAACCTGCATCGAGCAAAGCCATGGCCATGCTGTACGGCTCCTCGCCCGTGGAGCAAGGAAGACTGAGGAGCCGCAATGGCCTGCGCGGCATCTCCGCGGCCAGGCGGGACAGCGCCTTGAAGGATTCGGGATCGCGGAAAAACCAGGTCTCAGGCACGACCATTGATTCAGTGAGCGCCTGAAGCTCCTCGGTGCTGGCTTTAACCCAGTCCCAATACGCCTCCTGGTCGCCAAGCTCGCAGGCGCGCATGCGATCTTGGACAGCCCGCGGCAACAGGTTCGACCCCAAGGCGGAGATGTCCAGCCCGCAGCTTTCCTTGAGCAGGCGTTCGATTCGGTGCAGCGGCGTCATCGCGATGCCTCCTCGACCGAGGCGAACAGCGCTTCGCGCAAGTCCGGCGGAAGCAGCGATCGCACTTCGACCCGCTGGACCAGACCGTCAGGCGTGTGGGCCACTGGCCCCAGGTAGGGTGCGCCGTCGTTGCGCACGCCCGAGTCCGTGAACTGCGAGGCTTCGAAATCCACAACCTGCGTGGCGTCCTCGACCACCAGGCCGATGAGGTGATCGACGCAACTGTGATGCGGACACCGCACGACCAGCAGTCGCGTGCCCCAGCACCAAGGCGTCCGTTCGCCGAGAGCCAAGGCCCCAAGGTCGATCACTGGAACCGGCCGGCCACGGTAGTTGCACAGCCCGGCCACGCTCAAGGGCGTGCCAGGCAGTGCCTTGAGGTTCAGCGCCGGAAGGACCTCAACGATGCCATCGGCGGCGAGCGCGTACCGGTCGTTGCGTAGCCGGAACACGATGAACAGCATGGTGATGGAGTCAGGTCTGCAGTCGGAAGCGCGACACGCCGTTCAACAGGCCGTGGGCCACGGAGTTCAGGTTGTCGATTGCCGTTCCGGATTGCTGCAAGGACTCCACCGTCTGACGCGCGGCTTCGTTGAGTTGCACCAGGGCCTGGCTGATCTGCTCGGCGCCATCCGCCTGCGCGTGCATGCCATCGTTCACGGCCTCGAATCGCGGTGCCAGCGCCTGCACTTTCTGAATGATCTCAGCCAGTTGGTTGCTCACGCGCTGCACCTCTTGCATGCCACGTCGGACTTCCTCGGTGAACTTGTCCATGCCCATCACGCTCGCCGATACCGCGGACTCGATCTCGCGGACCATCTGCTCGATGTCGTGGCTCGCCACAGCGGTCTGGTCTGCAAGCCGTCGGATCTCGCTGGCCACGACAGCGAAGCCGCGGCCGAACTCGCCGGCTTTCTCAGCCTCGATCGCGGCATTGAGCGACAGGAGGTTGGTCTGGTCGGCGACCTTGGTGATGGTCGTCACCACCTTGCCAATGTTGGCTGCGCGCTCATTGAGTACGGTGAGCTTGGCATTGATCGATGCCGAGGCGTCCATCACCGCGCGCATCGTTTCCTCCATCTGAGCCAGGCTGGACTGTCCGCTGCCCGCCAGTGCAGCCGTCTGCTCCGCGACGACCGACACTTCGCCCACGGTGCGTTGCAGTTCGCGGGCAGTGGCCGAAATTTCCTTGGAGGTAGCGCTGATCTGGGTCGTCGTCGCGGCGATCTCGCTCGCTGTGGCTTGCTGCTCGCGCGCTGTCGCAGCAATCTGCGTCACCGAGGTGTTCACGTCGACCCCCGACTTCTTCACTTGGCCCACCAGCCCGACAAGCTCAGAGGTCATGCGGTTGTAGCCCGTTTCGAGCGCGCCGAATTCATCTTCCCGTTGGAGCTGCAGGCGCTGCGTGAAGTCGCCTTGGCGAATGTTGTCCAGCAGGCCGAGCAACTGGCGCATCGGCTGGCTGATGGATCGAAAGAGAAATACGCCCACAAGCACTGCGGCGAGCGCGGCCGCGCCGAGGGCCAGCAGCATTCCTCGATTGGTGGCCGCGATTTGCTCACGCATGCTCTGCATGCCGGATGTGGCGTTGCGATGGTCATACTCCACCAGCGCTCGCAGCTGAGCTTCGACGGCGTCGGTGAGTGGTGGAAGCTCACGGTGGAGGAGGGCCGCCGCCTCCTGCTTGCGCTGGTCGCCAGTGGCTTGTGTCAGACCGACGAACAAACGCTGGTAGCGCTCCGCAGAGGCCCTTAGCTCCTCGTACTTGGTCTTTCCGTCGACGGTGAAAACCGTGTCGCCATAACGCCGGATCAAATCCTGCAAGCGCTGCTGCTTCGCCTGCAAGTCCTGTAGCGCTTGTGCTTCGTCCTGCGTTTCAAGGCTATCGGCATAGTGGCGCAGGGCGGCTTGCAAACCGGCCCAGGCGCCCTGCAGATCGGCTGCCAAATAGAGGCCGGCAACCCAATCGCGGTCGGCCTCTTCCGTCAACGACTGGATTTGCGAGAGTCTTGCACTCGCATAAAGGCCGGCGCCCAGCATCAACAACAGCAACAACAAAAAGCCGGCGACGATGCGGGTGCGGATAGTCCAGCTTCTCATGAGCTGCTCCCTGATCTATCTGCTTGCAGCGCATGTTGCCGGAAGAGGGCCTCCCCACCAAGGATGGGGACATATCCCCGCGAAAAAGAAGTCCTCACCCGCCCATGTCAACTCCGAAATCCTGCAGCAGCGTGGTCTGCTCGAGCTACGCGGCGAGCAGCCATGTCCCGCAATGCCAGGGCCGTGCATCGCAGCTTGTCAGCGACGCGACTACGCAGTCTGCGGCGTTGACGACAGGTTCCATGCTTCATGCACCGCGTTCGCGACTTGCGCCGTCTCGGTGTCACCCAGCGTGCCTCACCGTCCGCACCGAGCACCGAGTCGTCGGGGGCGCAGCCTCATGCGCATGGTGCCTCAGGCCAAGTGGGTCGTCATCCGGTTGGCTGAACTCTTGGACTGGGAATGCAGGCACAACGGCTGTGCTTGGTCCGCCGGCTCAGTGCCGCTTGGATGAGGCGGGTGGCGCCTGGGCGAACAGCTTCGCGGCGCGGCCCTTCAGTTCCAGGAGTTCGCTTGGTGTCACGGAGTAGTGCCCACCCACGGCGTCCACATCGATCCGGAACTCGACCTCCATCGAGCCGTTGCGCAGCACCCCCACCGTGAACTCATAGTCAGGTTGGAGCGCTGGGACGCCCTTCGACAAGATGTCGTGGTCGTCGTAACGGACGCCTCCGATTTCGCCGCTTGCCAGGTTCAGCTCGCCGTGCGAGCGCACCTCGTACTCGCTGAGTTCGTCAATGATGGTGATGGGAAGCTTCAAGTCCATAGCAGAAGAAGGCGGAGATGCTCATAAGTCGCTGATTGCGGCATCGATTGTAGAGAGGGGCCGGGCGCTGCCGCTGCTTCGCTGAATGACATGTCACACGCGGGATGACAACATTGCGCTGATGACCTGCCTCATTCACTTCGCCCCAGTCCAGCGATAGGGGAAAACAGGGCAGGTCACTGTGTCTGACGATGATTTCGCCGCTGCCCGAGTTGGGCAGGCTGAACCGGAGAGGGGGCAGAAGGACACGGGGTGGCGAACAGGTCAGGCGGCTTGGCGTTCTTGATCGCCGCGTCGGTCAAGGGTATGTGGGGGCAACTCCATCGGGCCGGCGCTGAAATGCTGCCCCCAGTGTTGCCCCCGGCTGTAAACGTATGGCGCCGGACGTTTTGGACAACAAAAAAGCCCTAGAGGGTTGATTCTCTAGGGCTTCTTGTTGCGTTCGGGACGCTGCGGGACGTCATCCTGGCGGAGAGAGCGGGATTCGAACCCGCGGTGGGCTCTTAACCCACACACGCTTTCCAGGCGTGCGACTTAAACCACTCATCCATCTCTCCGATGAGCCGGCGATTCTAGCCCACAGTCCTTGCGTCAGCTTGTGGCGGGCGGCTTGCCGCGGATCATCGTCATGGCGCTTCCAATGAGTGCGGAAACCTCTGTCATATTGCTCGGCACGATGAGCGTGTTGTTCTTCTGCGCCAGTTGTGCGAACGCGTCGACCGCACGCTCGGCAACTTTGAGCTGTACGGCTTGGTCGCCACCGGGCGAACGGATGGCCTCGGCGACCTTGCGAATGGCATCTGCGGTCGCGTCGGCCACCGCCACGATGGCTGCAGCCTCGCCCTGAGCTTTGTTGATCTCCGCCTGCCGCTCGCCCTCGGAGCGCGCAATGAATGCCTCTCGTTCGCCGGTGGCGATGTTGATCTGCTCCTGCTTGCGTCCCTCCGAGGCGGCGATGAGAGCGCGCTTTTCGCGCTCGGCTGTTATCTGTGCCTGCATGGCACGCAGGATCTCCGCCGGCGGCGTGAGATCCTTGATTTCATAGCGCAGAACCTTGACCCCCCAGTTCACGGCAGCTTCATCCAGTGCGTTGACCACCGATGCATTGATGGCGTCGCGCTCCTCAAAGGTCTTGTCGAGCTCCATCTTGCCGATCACCGAGCGAAGCAGGGTCTGCGCAAGCTGGGTGATGGCGAACTGATAGTTGCTGGAGCCGTAGCTGGCGCGCATGGGATCTGTGACTTGAAAGTAGATGATCCCGTCGACTTGCAGCTGCGTGTTGTCCCGCGTGATGCACACCTGGCTAGGCACGTCCAGCGGCACCTCCTTGAGCGAGTGCCTGTAGGCGACTCGCTCGACGAACGGCACGATGAACTTGAGCCCGGGTGTCAGCGTGCGGTCGTACTTGCCCAGCCGTTCCACGACCCAGGCGTGCTGCTGCGGCACGATCTTGAAGGTTCGGACGATAAAGATGATGGCGATGATCAGAATGACCAGCGGGATGAGTCCGTATTCCATGGGCAGCTTCCTGTGGAGTTTTGTTTAGTCTTGAGAGCAGGGCACGAGTACCAGCCAGTTTCCCTGGACCGCCGCCACCCGGTGCTCGCCCGCCGAGGCTGCGGCACCCGGCTGCAGGCGCGCTGTCCAGTTGCTGCCGCGGTACTGCACGCGGGTCGTGCGGTCGGGCAACCACTGGGATACGTACACGCGTTCGCCAACATCCAGGTTGACGTCGCGGTTCGCGTGCGCCGGGGCCGAGCGCGGCGCACGGGCGCGCTTCCAATGCCACAGCGCCGTGGCACCTCCGCCGACCGCCGCGGCGGCCACGATTTGAGAGCCCGCAGCCCAGCCGAGGTGCGCGGCAATGGCTGCCGCTGACAGGCCCAGCGCAATCATCAGCAGGTAGAAGGTTCCAGTGGCAAGCTCTGCCACCACCGCCAGGCCGGCCATGACCCACCAGAGGGTCGACGCCGAAATGTCCATGTGGGATCTCCTTGCGCCGCCCCCTCCGCGTCGCTGGCGCAAAGTGTAGGCGTGCGCCGGACAATGCCTGCGCTTTGCGCGGGTGGGACCCGCACAAAGGGTACGGGTCCGCGCTCGGGGAACCGGCCTACACTCGCGCTTTTCCTAAGCGACCCCCCCGGATCCCCATGCTTCGCTTTCGCTTTCCGATCGTCATCATCGACGAGGACTTCCGTTCGGAAAATACGTCTGGACTGGGCATTCGCGCTCTGGCCGATGCCATCACGAAGGAGGGCTTCGAAGTGCTTGGCGTCACGAGCTACGGGGACTTGTCGCAGCTCGGGCAGCAGCAAAGCCGGGCCGGCGCTTTCATCCTGTCGATCGACGACGAGGAGTTCACGCCGGGGCCCGAGCTCGATCCGGCGGTACTGAATCTGCGCAAGTTCATCAGGGAAATCCGGTTTCGCAATGAAGAGATCCCGATCTACCTGTACGGTGAGACGCGCACATCGCAGCACGTTCCGAACGACATCCTTCGCGAGCTGCACGGCTTCATCCACATGTTCGAGGACACGCCGGAGTTCGTGGCGCGCCACATCATCCGGGAGACCCGCAGCTATCTGGATTCGCTGGCACCGCCGTTCTTCTCGGCCCTCATGGACTATGCACAGGACGGTTCCTACTCTTGGCACTGCCCGGGTCATTCTGGCGGCGTGGCCTTCCTCAAGAGCCCGGTGGGCCAGATGTTCCATCAGTTCTTCGGCGAAAACATGCTGCGCGCCGACGTTTGCAATGCCGTGGAAGAACTAGGCCAGTTGCTCGATCACACTGGCCCGGTGGCGGCCAGCGAGCGAAATGCCGCGCGCATCTTCAACGCTGACCATTGCTTCTTCGTCACCAACGGTACCAGTACCTCGAACAAGATGGTCTGGCATCACTCAGTGGCGCCAGGCGATGTGGTAGTGGTGGACCGCAACTGCCACAAATCGATCCTGCACTCGATCATCATGACGGGCGCAGTGCCGGTGTTCCTCACGCCCACGCGCAACCACTACGGGATCATCGGGCCGATCCCGCAAGACCAGTTTTCGGTGGATGCGATCCGGCGGAAGATCGCGGCGAACCCGCTTCTTGCTGGCGTCGACGCAGCGAAGGTCAAGCCGCGCATCCTGACGCTCACGCAGAGCACCTATGACGGCGTGCTCTACAACACCGAGACGATCAAGCACGCGCTGGACGGCTACATCGACACGCTCCACTTCGATGAGGCCTGGTTGCCCCATGCAGCATTCCACACCTTCTACAGCACCTATCACGCCATGGGCCGAAGCCGTACGCGGCCGCGGGATCAGCTGGTATTTGCCACTCAGTCAACCCACAAGTTGCTGGCTGGGCTGAGCCAGGCATCTCAAGTGCTCGTGCAGGACGCCGAGGAGCGCAAGCTGGACCGGCATCTGTTCAACGAGTGCTACCTGATGCATACCTCCACCAGCCCTCAGTACGCCATCATCGCGTCGTGCGACGTCGCCGCGGCCATGATGGAGGCACCTGGCGGCCATGCACTTGTGGAAGAGAGCATTCTCGAGTCGCTCGATTTCCGTCGCGCCATGCGCAAGGTGGAGAAGGATTTCGGGCGCGACTGGTGGTTCAAGGTCTGGGGGCCGGACAAACTCACGTCCGAGGGAATCGGCAAAAGCGGCGACTGGCTGCTGCGCGCCGACGACAAGTGGCATGGCTTTGGCGACCTCGCCGAAGGCTTCAATCTGCTGGATCCCATCAAGAGCACCATCATCACGCCGGGGCTGGACGTGAACGGCAAGTTTGCCAAGACCGGCATTCCCGCCAGCATCGTCACCAAGTACCTGGCGGAGCATGGGGTGGTGGTCGAGAAGACCGGGCTCTACTCGTTCTTCATCATGTTCACCATCGGCATCACCAAGGGCCGCTGGAACACGCTGCTGACCGCGCTGCAGCAGTTCAAGGACGACTACGATCGCAACGCCACCATGGGGCGGGTACTGCCGGAGTTCGTGGCATCGTTTCCACGCTACGAGCGCATGGGCCTGCGGGACCTGTGCCAGAGCATCCATGCCATGTACGCCAAGGGCGACATCGCTCGGCTGACCACTGAGATGTACCTGTCGGACCTGCACCCCGCGATGAAGCCGGCCGATGCGTTCTCCTACATCGCTCATCGCCGCACCGACCGCGTGCCCATCGACCGGCTCGAAGATCGAATCACCACATCGCTGCTCACGCCTTACCCTCCGGGCATCCCGCTGCTAATTCCCGGTGAGCGCTTCAATCGAAAGATCGTGGATTTCCTCCGCTTCACGCGCGAGTTCAACCTCGCTTTTCCCGGCTTCGACACGGACGTGCACGGCTTGGTGGAGGACGATGCGGAAGGCGCGCGCGCCTACTTCGTGGACTGCGTACACGAAGATTAAAAGGGCGGCGCCCGTAACGGCGCAAACGCTTGATATTGGCGGGTGTCTCAACTAGCGTTTCCTCGGCGACGTGGACTCCGGGGAGACAACCCAGGCTCTGAACCGCATGGAACCGAACGCACAAAGCTATCCACGCCTGCTCGGCGACGTTGGCGGAACGAATGCGCGCTTTGCTTGGCAGTCAGGACCGGGCGAGGTGCCGACGGACATCGACACGCTGGCGGCCGGTTCGTACGCCGGCCTGCTGGAGGCCATCCGTGACTACCTCGGTCGCCACGGCAAGCAAGTGCCCGCCGCGTGCGCTATCGGGATCGCCAACCCAGTCGTAGGCGACCATGTGCAGATGACCAATCGCCACTGGTCATTCTCGGTCTCCGGCTTGCGCAGGGAGCTTGGTGTGCAGAGGCTGCTGGTCATCAATGACTTCGCTGCGCTGGCGCTGGCGTTGCCCGACCTGCAGCCGTCGGACCTTAGGCAGGTGGGAGGCGGGCAGCCTGCGGCAGGCGAGCCGCTCGGTCTTGTGGGGCCGGGCACCGGACTGGGCGTGTCGGGATTGCTGCCCTGCGGGCGCGGTCAGGCGTGGATGCCGCTGGACGGCGAGGGCGGCCATGTCACCTTGGCGGCTACCAACGAACGCGAGGACCAGGTGGTGGCGGTGTTGCGTCGGCGTTTCGGCCATGCCTCCGCCGAGCGCGCGGTGTCCGGGCAGGGCCTGGAGAATATCTACCAGGCGCTGTGCGAACTGGACGGCCAAGCCCAGCAGCCACTGGACGCGCCGACGATCACCGCGCGGGCGCTGGCAGGCGATGCGCGCTGTGCCGAGGTGATCGAGCTCTTCTTCAGTTTCCTCGGCACGGTGGCTGGCAATCTGGCCTTGTCATTGGGCGCGCGCGGAGGGGTGTTCATCGGCGGAGGGATCGTGCCTCGGCTGGGCGAGGCCATCGATCGCTCACGTTTTCGCCACAGCTTCGAACACAAGGGGCGGATGACGGGCTACCTGGCAGGCGTACCGACTTTCGTCATTCAGGCCGAGGTCTCTCCGGCCTTGGCTGGGGCGGCTCGCGCACTAGACACGCTGTAGCGGCGCAGTCGCACGAAGTGCGCGGCTTGCGCACGAACCGCCCTGGATCGGTTCTCAGTTCACTGTGTCCAGATCCACTCCCATGGAATGGCTGAAGCCGCCGTCCACGTAGGTGATCTCGGATGTGACACCCGACGCCAGGTCCGACAGCAGGAATGCGGCGACATTGCCGACGTCTTCAATGGTGACGTTGCGGCGCAGCGGTGCGTTCTGTTCGACCATTTCAAGAATCTTGCCGAAGCCCTTGATGCCTGAGGCTGCCAGCGTCTTGATCGGTCCGGCTGAGATCCCGTTGACCCGCACGCCGCGCGGCCCAAGGCTCGCGGCGGTGTAGCGCACGCTCGCTTCCAGTGATGCCTTGGCCAACCCCATGGTGTTGTAGGCGGGCACGGCGCGCATCGCACCGAGGTAGCTCAGCGTCAACAGTGCAGCCCCCGGCCGCAAACGCGGTGCGGCGGCCTTCGCCATGGCCGGGAAGCTGTAGCTGGAGATTTCGTGTGCGATGCGGAAAGCCTCTCGCGACAGTCCCCCGAGGAAGTCACCCGCGATAGCCTCACGCGGTGCGAATCCGATGGAATGCACGAAACCGTCGAACTCCTGCCAGACTTCGCCCAGTTGGGCAAAGGAGCGTTCGATACTCTGGTCTTCAGCCGCATCCATTTCGAAGATGAGCTTGGAATCAAAGTCGGCTGCAAACTCCGAGATGCGATCCTTGAATCGCTCGCTCTGGTAGCTGAAGGCGAGTTCCGCCCCCTCGCGACGGCAGGCACGCGCGATGCCGTAGGCAATCGAGCGGTTGTTGAGGATGCCGGTGATAAGAAAGCGCTTGCCGGCTAAAAATCCCATGTGGTCTCCCGTTGGATGCGAGCCGACAATTCTGGCATGCGCTCGGTGCCCGCCACTTTCGCGCGTAGTGGAGCGCGGGTGGAACAAGTACAGTGGACCTTGCCTCGCAGGGGCTTTGACAGGCCAATGTGTTGCTACCCCTCGGGCTGGACAGTACAATGACTGTTTTCCGAGAAAGCTGCATGGGCGGATTCTTCCGGCCAAATTTTTTTGCTTTTGCGCTTTCGCAGCGCCAAAGCGCGCCAGAATCCGCAACGTATCTCTTGATGAACTGGCACGA
>CBFHAS010000066.1:0-24001 GCA_965653625.1 uncultured Burkholderiaceae bacterium
TGCTGTGGCAGCACCTGTTCTGGTTCTTCGGCCACCCCGAGGTCTACATCATCTTTCTGCCCGCGGCGGGCATGGTCTCGGCCATGCTGCCGGTGGCCGTGGGCACGCCGCTGGCGGGGCACCGCGCCATCGTCGCCGCGCTGCTCGCGGTGGGCTTCTTCAGCTTCGCGCTGTGGGCGCATCACATGTTCACCGCCGGCCTGGGCTCGCTGTCGCTCAGCTTCGTGTCGGCGGCCAGCCTGGCGGTAGCCGTGCCGGCCGCCATGCAGGTGTTCGCGTGGATCGCCACGCTGTGGCGCGGCACGGTGCGCTGGGACACCTGCACGCTCTTCCTCATCGGCTTCCTGATCACCTTCGTGGCCGGCGGGCTCACCGGCGTGATGGTGGCCGTGCTGCCCTTCGACTGGCAGGTGCACGACACCTACTTCGTCGTCGCGCACTTCCATTACGTGCTGATCGGCGGCGTGGTGTTTCCGCTCTTCGCCGCGCTTTACCACTGGCTGCCGCTGGTCAACGGCCACCGGCTCGACGAGCGCCTGGGCCGCTGGGTGTTCGCGTTGACCTTTGGCGGCTTCCACGTGGCCTTCTTCCCCATGCACCTCGCCGGGCTGCTGGGCATGCCGCGCCGCGTGTACACCTATCCCGCGGGGCTGGGCTGGGACACGGTGAACCTCGTGTCGTCGACAGGCGCCGCCGCCATCGCGGCCGGCGTGGCGCTGCTCGCGTGGGACACCGTGCGCACACTGCGCCGGCCACCGCGCCCACACGGCGACCCGTGGCGCGCCGCCACACTGGAATGGGTTCCAGCCGGCGAGTACGCCACGCGCAGCATCCCCGCGGTGCAGCGCCGCGATCCGCTGTGGCAGCAGCCGTCTTTGTCGCGCGAGGTTGAACGTGGCGAGCACTGGCTCCCAGGCACGGCCACCGGCCTGCGCGAGACGCTGGTGACCGGCCCCCACCATGCCGACCTGCGCCACTTGATCGTGCTGCCCGGCTCCAGCTGGCTGCCCCTGCTGGCGGCCTTCGGCACGGCGGCCTACTTCCTCCTCCTCACGGTGAAATGGCTCTGGACCGCGCACGCTTTCGGCCTACTCGCCGTAGGCACCACGCTCGCATGGCTGTGGGAAACCGACCGCCTGCCCAACGCCCGCCAGGTGCAGGTCGGCGAAGGCGTGCAGGTGCCCGTCGGCGCCACGGGCACGGCCTGCCATTCCTGGTGGGCCAGTGCGATCCTGGTCGTGGTCGACCTGACTACCTTCGCTTCCATGGCGTTCTCGCACGTGCACGTGGCGATGCTCGCGCCCACCTGTCCACCCCCCGGTGCCGCGCTGCCGCCGGCCGCGCCGCTCATCGCCGCCGGCGCTGCGTTCGTGTTGAGCCCGGCGATGCTGTGGTGGTGTGGCCGGCCGCTGCATGCCGGCGCATTGGGGCGATGGCGCGCCGCGTGCCTGCTGCCCGCGGCGGCGCTGGCCGTCGGCGGCTTCGGCGTGCTGCTTGACGCGCATCTCGATGCCGGCCTGTCCCCGCGTGCCGACGCCTGGAGCGCCACGGTGGCTGCGATGCTTTCGTACGCGGGGCTGCACGTCGCGCTCATCGTCTTGCTCGCCTGCTATGTGCTCGCCCGCGCCGGGTCGGGCCTGCTCACGCCGCGACAGCGAGCCAGCTTCGACAACTGCTCGTTGTTATGGGGCTGCGCATGCGCGCAAGGCGTCGCCGTGACGGCACTGCCAAGCTTGCTGGCCGTGTGGATGTGATGAAGCCGGTGTGTGGTTTCTTCACACTCGCGTGGCGCAGCAGCGCTCCGCTCTGGCTCTGGGCCGCCCACTTCGCCTTCTGCTACGCCGCGGTCGCGGTCGGCTGCCACGCCGGCTGGCACGAGACCATGCGGGCGGGCGTGTCGGCACTCGGGTGGATGCTGGGCACGGCCAGCGTGCTGGCGCTCGTTCTGGCCGCGCTCTCACTGGGGCTCGCGTGCCGGCGCGCCGCCACCGCGCATGACGGCGGCTTCGCCTCTCGCGTGCATGCGCTTTCGGCGTGTCTGGCCATGACGGGCATCGCCTGGACTTCAATCCCGCTGCTGGCTCTGCCTGCCTGCCGCATCGCCTGATTTTTGTCGAAGGCCCTGCGGCACGCGGCAGCTTCTATTTCGGCCAGGGCTGGGAACGTGGGTTGCCCGCACCAAACATCCACCCTTATCCAAGGAGCAACACATGCCAGACGAAGCACGAATGGATCCGGCGCACGAGACTTCCTACAGATCCATGCCCAGTTCCATGCCCGGCTCACCGGGCGTTGGCCAGGAGGCAGCGGACATGGCGAGAGAGCGTGCCGGCTCGATGTGGAGCGATGCGAAGGAAACAACCCGTTCGAAGCTGAACGAGCAGAAGGATGTCGCCGCTCAGGGCATTGGCGATGTGGCACAGGCGCTGCGCGAGGCAGCCAGGCGCCGCGAAGGCCAAGGCGTGGCGCGCCTCACTGACTCGGCCGCGGACGGCCTGGAGCGTGTGTCCAGCGCGCTCCGCAACAAGGACCTGAGCGCCATGCTGCGCGACACCAACCGTTTCGCTCGCGAGCAGCCTGTCGCGTTCTTTGGCCTCGCCGTTGCGGCCGGATTCATCGCCATGCGACTGCTCAAGGACACCAGCCGCTGACAACGACACAGGAGACGCCCTTCATGGACACCGCCACCCATCCCTATTCCGCCGAGGCCCCGCGCCAGGCTTACACCGGCCGCTCGCTGGCCGGCCTGTTCTCCGACCTTTGGCGCGAGACCACCACGCTCGTGCATGAGGAAGCGGAACTGGCCAAGGCCGACATGAGCGAGAAGGTCACGCAGGCCGTGAGCGGCGCCCGCAGCATCGCTGTCGGCGGCGCGATCGCGTTCGCCGGCTTCCTGGTGCTGCTGCTGGCCGCGGTGAACGCGCTGGCGCTTGCACTGCCGGAGGACATTGCGCCGTGGCTGTCGCCGCTCATCGTCGGCGCCGTGGTGCTGGCGATCGGCTTCGCCGCGCTGTCGAGCGGCCGGCACCGCCTCCAGGCCGAAAGCCTGAAGCCGCAGCGCACGCTGGACTCGCTGCGCCGCGACCGCGACATTGCCAAGGAGCATCTGCAATGAGGAACAACGGACAGCGACGGCCGGAGGAAATCCAGGCCGAGATCGAACGCACGCGCACCGACCTGAACGAGACGCTGCACGCCCTCGAGGAGCGGTTCACGCCGGGGCAGCTTGTCGACCAGGGGCTGCACTATTTTCGCGACAGCGGCGCCAACGAGTACCTCACCAACCTGCGCGCCGCCGCCACGCGCGACCCGCTGCCACTGGCGCTGGTGGGCGTGGGGCTCGCGTGGCTGATGCTGTCGAGCCGGCGCGGACCGCCCCTGGTGGAGCCGAGCAGCGTCCCGGCCGAGCCCTCGACGATGTCGGCCGTGAAGGAAAAGGTGTCTCAGACCTCGCAGAAGCTGTCGCAGACCACGCAGCGGGTCTCGCACGCCGCGCAGGCCGCGCGCGAGCGCGCCAGCCGCATGGGCGAGAGTGCCCGGTACCAGGCCGAGCGGCTGCGCGGCGGCTACGAGCATCTCGTCAACGAGCAGCCGCTCGCGCTGGGGGCCATCGGCCTGGCGCTCGGCGCGGTGCTGGCCGCCGCCGCGCCCCGCACGCGCCTGGAAGAAGGCCTGATGGGCGACCAGCCCTCGCGCTCGGAGGACGACGAGGCGCTGGCACTGGAGCGCGAGCGTATGGATCGGGAGAGCCGGTCTTCTGCGGAGGACCGCCTCGTCGCCGAGACGCCACTGGAGCAATCGCGGCCGACTGTGCCACCGCCGTACGTGGGGACGATGCCGCCGTAAGGAGTCGGTTTCGCGACAGCGGGGGGATGGTGGGTCGGGCCCGCCCCTCACACCGTTCGCCCTAAGCCTGTCGAAGGGCCCCGTACGACCCGCGACGTAGGTCGCAGCGGCCCACACCCTCACCCCGTTCGCCCTGAGCCTGTCGAAGGGCCTGCACCAACTGCAACGTGAATGGCAGCGACCGCCCTGCCCCGCTTTCGCCCGGTCGGCCTGTTGGAAGTGCGTGGGGGAAGGGCAACCAGTGATCGCCTTCGCATCACACCCAACACCGGGACTACTCAAGCCCCGGCGGCACTTGTTTCTCAGGAGGCCGCTGCCGCGATAGGCAACAGATGCCCAAGAGTTGAGTCGCCATAGGTGCGGAGGATCTGCGAGATGATCACTTGATAGCCCGCCAGCCACTTGCCTTGCGCGGCTTTGGCTTCCAAGTGGCGTGGATGCTGAACCAACTGCTGAAGAGCCTCGAGTGACTCCCAGTAGTAGACATTGGAGATCAAACCGTTGGCAGCGTTCTCCCAAGACTCTTCACCCAAGTAGCCAGGGATCGCCCTTGCAGCGGCTGCAATTTCGTGATCAAGGCGATGAAACGTCTCGTCGAACTGCTTGGCGGCAAAGATGAAGGTTGACGAGTACACGGGCTTGACCCTTTGAAATTAATTGGCGATCGACTTCGAGAACCGGGCAAAACGTCGCGACGACAAACAGCATCAATACCTCGCCAGCTGAGCTTTAGCGCCGGCTTCCATCCAATTATCAACAGCACTCAAACGGGACGAACAAAGGCGCCTCTCCGAAGCCCCCATGACTTCAGCCTTTGACGACGCGCCGGCCGTACGCGTCGACCACGGCTTCGCCATCCTCCTTGGTGAACGCGGCCAACTGAGGTGACGGCAGGATGTCAAGGACGAGCTCCGAAGGCCGGCACAGCCGCACACCCAGCGGCGTCATGACGATCGGCCGGTTGATCAGGATCGGTTTCTGCACCATCAGGTCGAGCAGCTCCTCGTCGGTCCACTTCGGATCGTCCAGGGCCAGCTCGTCGTACGGCGTGCCCTTGCGGCGCATTGCGTCGCGCACCGGGAGTCCCATTGCCGCAATGAGCTCGGCCAGCTTCTCGCGGCTCGGCGGTGTCTTCAGGTACTGGATGACTTCGGGTTCGACGCCGCTGTTGCGGATCATCGCCAGCGTGTTGCGCGACGTGCCGCAGGCAGGGTTGTGGTAGATGGTGACGTCAGTCATGGCGTGTCTGTCTCACTTCGGCAAGGGCTGCCCCTGGGGCTGTCCCGAGGCTTCGATGATGTTGGGGTGTCCCACCGGATGGAGCCTCGGCTCGAATGCGCGGTGGATCGCGGCACCGATCGCCGCGCCCGCAAGCTGCGCCAGCACGAAGCCGAGAGCGCTGCCGGGCGCGATGCCGGCGAAGCTGTCGCTGAACAGGCGGCCGAAGACCGCGGCCGGGTTGGCGAACGAGGTGGACGCCGTGAACCAGTAGGCCGCGCCGATGTAGGCTGCCACCATCGCCGGCGCGCGGCCGGCCGGGGCGCGCAGGATCACCAGCAGCAGCCCAGCGGTAGCGACGGCTTCCGCAATCCACTGGCCAGTGCCGCTGCGCACCTTGGCCGAGAACTGCAGGATCGGCACGTCGAACATCGCGTGCGCCAGCCACGCGCCGAGCATCGCGCCCAGCAGCTGCGCCGCCACGTAAGGCAGCAGCGACGTCTTCGGCAGCTCGCCGCGCCAGGCCATCACGGCGCTGACCGCCGGGTTGAAGTGCGCGCCGCTGATCGGGCCGAACACCTCGATGAGGATGTACAGGCCGCCGACCGTGGCCAGCGTGTTGGCCAGCAGCGCGATCGCCACGTTGCCGCCAGCCAGGCGCTCGGCCATGATGCCCGAGCCGATCACGACGGCCAGAAGCAATGCGGTGCCGAGCGCCTCCGCGCCCAGTTTGCGAGGCAAATCCATGTCAGTTGCTCCATTGCGCTGCGCGCCACCCACGACGCATGAAACATCCGTCCGTTCGCCCTGAGCAGGGGACTGAGCTTGTCGAAGTCCCCGTGTCGAAGGGTCGGCGAGGTCCGCGAGAGGGCTTCGACAGGCTCAGCCCGAACGGGGTGTCGGCAAAGCGCTCGGGTTTCACTTCAGCTCTCGGAGATTTCAACGATCAACGCTTCCAGCGCGAAGGGGTTGAGCCGGCCGCTGGGCGCGCTGCCGGCGCTGTGGGCGCGCACGTCCTTGCCGAGCTTCTCTGCCCAGTGGTTCAGCATGCCTTCGCTGAGCACGCTGCGGGCCGAGTTGTGGGTGCAGAAGACGAGAACGTGGGTGGTCATGTCGTCGTGAATGAGGGCTTGACCGCGATGCCAACCGGCTTGCCCCGCGGCACCCGGGGTGCGCAGCAGGCGGACGCATCGGTCGCCGGCTCGGCCTTGGCTTCGCTGAACACCGGCACGTTGGCCAGCGTGTGGAAGTGCTCCCACGCGATGCCCTGCGGGTCCGTGACCCAGTGCTTGTCGCTTCGCGCGTAGCAGCAGGTGGTCTCGCCTTCGTCGAACAGCGCCAGGTCCGCGGACTCGGCGCGCGCCTTGAGCTCGGCCAGCTCTTCGGCGTCGTCGGTCTGGAACCCGAGGTGGTCCACACCGGCCTTGTCGCCGCGCGTCGAGATCGCGAAGTTCAGGCGCGGGTCCTCGAGCATCCATTTGGCGTAGTCGCATTCCACGCGGGTGGGCTCGGCGGCAAACAGCTTCGAATAGAACGCGACGCTCTTGGCCAGATCGTCGACATGCACGTGGATGTGAAAGCGTTTCATTGTGGCTCCTTCAGCATTTGCAAGGCGTGGCCGCGGCCTGGTCGAGACACTCCTCGCCGCGGCAGCAGTTGGCGGTCAGGTAGGCGAGCAGCTGGTTCATGTGGTCAAACGAGGCGCGGTAGATGAGGTGGCGGCCCTCACGCTCCTGCGTCACCAGGCCGGCGTTCATCAGCTCCTTCAAGTGGAACGACAGCGTCGGTGACGGCACGTCGAGGTGCTCGGACATCACGCCCGGCGTGATGCCCCGGGGGCCGACCACCACCAGCGCACGAAACACCTGCAGCCGCAAGCCGTGTGCGAGCGCACCGAGCGCACGGACGACATCGTTCTCTTCCATATTTCCATGATACTAAAAGCATTGAGCGCGTGGCAAGCGACTCCTCGCGCTTCGTGCTCTCCTCCAAGCTCATCCCGGCGGCCGATCGGATCGAGTTGCGCTGCGTCGCTACGCAACGCGTTGGCCCTGGAACCGCGCATGCGGTCAATGCCTCTGCTGGACGCCCTGCAGCGGCCCGGAGGAACTGACCTCGCGTAGGCACGTCGGCTGCTGGAGAACTTGCCCGGGGCGGATGGCAACGGTTGGAAACGGCGCCAATGATCTTCCTGGCGTGGAACGAAGTGAGCTTCGCCGGCGCAGTTGTCGCCGGCTTGGCTGCGGGCTACGTCATGGCCATCGCCGGGCTGTGGGCGGAACAGGTGCCGGGCCTCGTCGCGATCGACATCGCCGACTACGGCCGCCGCTACATGGTGTCGGATCGCACGAGCGCGTGGCTGCTGGGTTTCGCATCGCACCTGACCAACAGCGTCCTGCTCGTGTTGCTGTGGGCTTGCGCCATCGAGCCCAACCTGGACTGGCCGCCCATCCTTGAAGGGCTGCTATGGGGCGAGGTGCTGGCGTTCACGCTGGCCGGCGCCTTCGTTGCGCCCTTGTCGGGTCTCGGCTTCTTCGGAAGCAAGACCGGATCGTGGCGATACATGGGCACGACGGTGCTGATGCATGCCATCAGGGGCCTGCTCGTCGGCGCCATCTACGCCTGACGCACCATGCCGGCCAGCGTGCGCATCCTCGAGCCGCCCACCGCGTTGCACGGCAGCGGTGTTTGCCTCGTGAGCGACTTCGCCGGCCAGGTCCACTCCGACGGTCCGTACGGCCTGTTCGCCGGCGACACACGGGTGCTGTCGACCTACAAGTTCGAGGTCAACGGCTGCTCATGGCAGCTGCTCGGCCGCGTCTGCCGCAGCCATGGCAGCGCGCAATGGCACTTCCAGAACCGCACGCTGCGCGACGCGGGCGGCAAGGTGCAAGCCGGCGAGGTGGTGTTCACGCTGAACCGCCGCGTCGACGGCGCACTGCACGACGACTTCGAGATCACGTCGTTCGCGCAACGCGAGTTGCTGCTGCGCTTCACGCTTCAGATCGATGCCGACTTCACCGACGTGTTCCAGGTGAAGGACGAGACCGTGCCGGCGCGCCTGCGTACCGTCCGTCGTCACGCCGACGACGGATTCGACTTGCTCTACGAACGCACCGGGTTCGTACGCGGGCTGCAGATCCGCATCGCACCGCGGCAATCGATGACGCTCGTCGGCTCGCGGCTGCAGTTCGACCTGCGCTTGGCGCACGGCAAATGCTGGCACTGTTGTCTCGATGCCGCACCCGAGATCGAAGGCGACGTGTTGCGGATGGCCAGCGACCCGCATCGGCCCGAGCCCGACCCAGTCGGCGACATGGATGGCATGCGGCTGAGCGCCGACCCGTTGCTGGCCGAACCGTTCGAGCGCGGACGCCAGGATCTGCACGCGCTCGCCATCCGCGACGAAGGCTCGCCGGCCTTCGCCGCTGCGGGCATTCCGTGGTTCCTTGCCTTATTCGGCCGCGACTCGCTGCTGCCTGCGTTGATGGCCGGCATGACCGGCAGCTGGCTCGCCGAAGGCGCGCTGGTGGCGTTGGGCCGGCACCAGGCCACGCAAGAGGACGCTTACCGCGACGCCGAGCCCGGCAAGCTGGCCCACGAACTGCGCCGCGACGAGCGCACCCGTCGCGGCGAGCTGCCGTACTCGCCGTACTACGGCGCGCACGACGTGCCCTCGCTGTACTGCCTGGCGCTGTGGCACGCGTGGCGCTGGACCGGGCGGCGCGACTTGCTCGAGCGCCACTTCGGCGCTGCATTGCGCGCGCTCGCGTGGTGCGACACGCACGGCGACCGCGACGGCGACGGCCTGCAGGAATACGCCACCCGCAGCGCCAGGGGCTATCGCAATCAAGGCTGGAAGGACGCGGGCGATGCGGTGGTCGACGCGCATGGCCGGCAAGCGCAGCCACCGCTCGCGACCGTGGAACTGCAGGGCTACCTGTATGCCGCGCGGCTCGCGATGGCCGAGCTGATGGACGCACTCGGGCTCACAGCGCAGGCTCAGGCGCAGCACGAGGCCGCACGCGCCTTGCGCCGCCGCGTCGAGGAGCGCTACTGGATGCCACACGCGGGCAGCTACGCGTTCGCGCTCGACCGCGACAAGCGTCAGGTCGACGCGATCGTCTCCAACGCAGGTCACCTTCTGTGGTGCGGCCTGCCGAGCGCCGAACGGGCTGCCGCGGTGACGCGGTGCCTGCTCGCACCCGACATGTTCACCGGCTGGGGCCTGCGCACGCTGAGCGCCGACAACCCCGCCTACAACCCGGTGTCCTACCAGCGCGGCTCGGTCTGGCCGTTCGACACCGTGATCGCCGCCGCGGGACTTGCACGTTATGGGCAGCACGACGCTGCGTTCGCGTTGATGAGGGCGGTGCTGGACGCGGCGGGTGAATTCGAGGCTGACCGGCTGCCCGAGCTCTTCGGCGGCTTCGACCGCTCGTACGGCGCGCCGGTGCCCTACTACAAGGCGAACATTCCGCAGGCGTGGTCGGCGGCGGCGCCGATCTGCATCGCGCAGGTGATGCTCGGCCTGGTGCCCGACGCGCCGCGCGGGCGGTGCCACGTGAACCCTCGGCTGCCAACGTGGTTGCACCGGATCGAGATCGAACGGCTACGCGTCGGCGATGGCACCGTGCGTCTTGTGCTGTGCCGTCAGGGCGGGCAGACCGTCATCGAGCAGCTCGAGGGCGACGGCATCGAGGTGCTGCTCGACGAGCCGGCCGCGCCGCTGTTCGGGCGGTCGTGAAGCGAAGGAGTGTCCTCATGGCGGATTTCGCGATCATCGGACTCGGTCGCATCGGCGGCAACCTGGCTCGGCAGTCGCTCGAGAAGGGCTTTGCCGTGGCCGGCTTCAGCCGCCACGGTGCACCAAAGAACCTGGTCGATGCCGGGCTGCAGGCCATCGATGACTTGGGCGACCTGCGCGGTGCACTGGAGCGCCCGCGCAAGTTGCTGCTGTACATCCCCGCCGGGCCCGCCGTCGACGACATGCTCGACGAGCTGGCGAGCCTGCTCGAACCGGGCGACATCGTGGCCGACGGCGGCAACTCCTACTGGGGCGACTCGATCCGCCGCGCAGCGCGTCTGCGCGAGCGGCACCTGTCGTTGCTCGACGTGGGCACGTCCGGCGGCGTCGACGGTGCACGCCACGGCGCGTGCTTCATGGTGGGGGGCGACGCCGATGCGGCGCGAGCGCTGGAGCCGGTGCTGCGCCGGCTCGCGGTCGAAGGCGGCTACGTGCACGCCGGGCCGTCCGGCGCCGGGCACTTCGCCAAGCTCGTGCACAACGGCATCGAGTTCGTAATGCTGCAGGCGATCGCCGAAGGCGTGACTTTTCTCGAAGCCTATCCGCAGCGCCTGCCGGTAGCCGACGTGCTGAGCGCGTGGCGCCACGGCTCGGTCATCCGCTCGTGGCTCGTCGACCTGATGGAAGCAGGCTACCGCGAGACGGGTGGGCTCGACGCGGTGCCGCCGGTAGTGGAAGACACCGGCGAAGTGAGCTGGCTGGTGGCCGACGCGCTGAAGCTGGAGGTTCCCGTTCCCGCCATGGCGCTGTCCATGATGCAGTTGGCATCATCGCGCGATGACCGCGGCACCGCGGCGCGAGCGATTGCCGCGATGCGTCACGGCTTTGGCGGCCATCCGTTCGGTCGCGACGGCGACGTCGCGCGCGAGCGGCGCGAAGCGAAGGTGGGCGGCTTCGTGCGCGATCCGAGCCGGCCTGACTGAATGTGGGGGCCGCAGGAGTTGCGCCATGAAGCTCTCATAGCGGTAGGCGCCGGCCAGCCAGCCGGGCCCCAAGCTCGAGCACTGCACATGCGCATGACCGGCGCCGACGAGCAGCAGCCGCTTCACGCGAGCCACCCAGGCGGCGTCGGCCGGCTCGTCGATGTCGGCCACCGGCGGCAGTTCGGCCAAGCGGAGGCCGGCAGCGAGCGCGCGCTCGCGGTGCGGTCCACGGCATCGGCGCCAGCGCAGCCACCACATCAGCACGATCCGCCACACCCCGCGGTGGCCACGGAGCAGGGCTTCAGCGATCAAGGTCTTGCTGCGCTCGGGTGGCCATCACTTCGACAGCCAGTGCGATTCCAGCGTCGCAACCGATGCTCCTCCCCCGCTGCCTGCGGCCCTGGCCTGCACAAGCGACCAACGCGCGGGGTCACCCGCGTTAAGTTGCTCCAAGTACCCAAGCAGGTTGGCATACGCCTCAAACTCCACCTCGATGCGCGCCTTTGCCTGGTCTGCATCCACCTCCACCGAGACGAGACTCACGCCCTGTACCGCGACCGTTTCAAGCGCAACCAGCACAGCTTGCAGCGGAAATATCGCTATGGCGACCACTCGTGCAGCATCAGCCGCGTAGGCCGGCGGCGCGGGGGGCACATTGCCCGCCCGAGAAAAAGCAGCCGCATCGAGAGCCTCTAGTTCCCTCTGCATCGCAGCCATGCTCGCCTTGGCAACCTGCAACGAACGCCAGTCCCTCCAGTCGCGATAGGCAAGTACCAGTGCAGCCGTTAGCAGCAGCGCAGGCAAACCCCACCACCACAACGCCATCCTCGGTGGTGGCAAAAATTCGACAGCCATTGCCCTCATGCGAGCACCTCTGCAAAGGCGCCGAGTGCGATAGGAGCTGTCGCTTGCGAATCGACCGCCGGGCAGCCCAATGCCAGGCGCCAATGCTGTATACCGGCCAGCTCTGCCTGCGCACTCATCGACGCGCGAGCCCGCGCACTCTGACCCTGCTCGCTCGTGGTCACCGGCCAGTGAGTTGCCGCAGCTTCCATGGTGTCGCCACTCCCTACCAGCCAGGTAAGCGAATCGGTGTCCTGGACCGACAAAGCCGAAGCCCATGACGCCTGGCTGCGCAGCACCTCCGCCCACCACGGCCGGATTGAACGCCATATCGTCCGACCGGGCGCCTGCTTGGCAAGGTGCAGCAAAGCTGCATGCAGCGGCTGGGCCATTGCGGCCCCGACAATCGCCGCTCCTGGCAGAAAGCGGTCGACCCACACTTCCCAGGGGCCCTCGGCCAGACCTGTTGCCGCGGCGACCTGGCTGCGCGCCACTTCCAACGCTTCACGGCTGTGCTTCAGTCCCGCTACTGGCGCCAGTACAAACGGGCGGCACAACGCACCGCTCAACCAGAGCCTCACGCCACCCCGAGCTTGCGGTGCTTGAAGCCATGCTTTGGCGCTCTCGATCCCCTGCGTTATGTCTTCGACTGCTTCATGCAGTAGCACTTTGTGATCCTGACAGGCAAACACGCAGTTCGTGGCCAGGTAAAGATCCTCGCCACGTTTTCGCCAACTAGATCCAGCCCACGACACGCCGCACCTCTTCTATCGTCGTTTCGTGTGCCAGCACTTGCATCGCCGCCTGCGACTGCAGCGAGGCAGCACCCTGCGCCTGCACATGCTGCTTGAGCGCGGAAACCGGCGCGTTTCCCGTCACCAGGTCGCGCAAACCGTCGTCGACGCCGTGCACCTCGGCCACCACAAAGCGCCCCTTGTAGCCGCTGCCGTGGCAGCCCCCGCAACCCACCGACAACCCCACCTCGCCCTCTGCCCTGCTTCCGGCATGCCGCTGCAGCCAGTCAACTTCAATGTCCGTTGCGGCACGTCCTCCGCGGCAATGCGGGCACAGCCGCCGCACCAGCCGCTGCACGACCACGCCATTGAGCGACGACATGAAGCCAAACATGTCCAACCCGAAATGTCGAAAGCGCCCCATCACATCGAACACACTGTTCGCATGCACCGTGGTGAACACCTGGTGACCGGTAAGCGCCGACTGGATGGCGATCTCGGCCGTCTCGGCATCGCGGATCTCGCCGACGAGGATGCGGTCCGGATCGTGACGCAGGATGGAGCGCAACCCCTTTGCGAAGGTCAGCCCCTTGCGTTCGTTGACCGGGATCTGCAACACACCGGGCAGCTCGTACTCCACCGGGTCTTCAATCGTGATGATCTTCTCCAGCCCGGTGTTGATCTCCGACAGTGCGGCATACACCGTGGTGGTCTTGCCGCTACCGGTCGGCCCGGTGATCAGTAGCATGCCGTGCGGCAAACCGACCAACTCACGCAGGCGCAGTGCGGCATCGGCCTCAAAGCCAAGAGTGTCGAGGCTGATGCCGTCACTACGCTCGCGCAGTTGCGCTTTGTCGAGCAGGCGCAGTACCGCGTCCTCACCGAACACGCTGGGCATGATGGAAACGCGCAGATCAACTGCCCCGCCGTCCAGTTGCAGCCGAAAGCGTCCGTCCTGCGGCAGTCGCCGTTCGGTGATGTCCAGCTGCGCCAAGACCTTGAGGCGCGAAATCACCTCTTCGGCCCGCGGCACACTGTCGAGCCGGGCGAATCGGGCCATCACGCCGTCGAGCCGGTGCTTCACTGTCACGCCTTCACGGTCGCACTCGAAGTGGATGTCGCTGGCGCCGCGGCGGTAGCCGGCCCGAATGGCATCGTCGACAAAGGCAACCACCGGACTGTCGAGCGCCGGGGCACTCGCGCCCGTTGCTGGCCCGCTCGTCCCGGAAGCCCCCCCGAGCCAGGCATTGAACGACCGTGCAGGAGCGATCACCAGCTCTGTCATCCCGCCGAGCCGTGCACTGGCCTGTCGCACGGCCGCATCGTTCCACGGGTCTTCGCAGGCGAGCAGTTCCTGCCCATCGGTGCGCCGACGCAGCGCGACGCAGCGCCAACGGCGCGCCGTAGTCAGATCGATCCTTGTGAAATCGGCTTCCGTTTGGGCCTCGTCGAGCAGCAGGCCTACGCCGCCCTGGCTGCGCAGCGCCTGGGCGAGCGGCTCCGGCGCCAGCGGATGGGTGCGCATCAGGATGTCGAGCACACCGCCACCGCCTTCGTGGTGTAGGCGGCGAGCCGCCTGGATGGCCGCGCGAAGGTCCGGCGTCATGTTCGTCGTCATCTCAAACTGCTCGCGATATCGAACACCGGCATGTACATCATCACGACAATGCCGCCCACGACCAAGGCCACCAGCATGAGCAGCACCGGCTCGACCAACCGGGTTGCACGCTCGACGAAGGTGGTGAAGGCCTCGACATGCCGGTCGGCAATGGTCTGCAGCACGCGATCGAAGTTGCCGGTGCGCTCGCCGGTGCGCAAAAGGCGCTCCGACACCTGGTCGGTAAGCCCGGCGGCCACAAAAGCCGCCGAAACGGCCTGCCCCAACAGCAGGTATTGCTGCGCCTGTGCCAGACCGGCCGTCAGGGAGTCGCCAAGCCGCAGCGAGGCGCAGACCCTCAGCGCATCGTCGAGCGCGTAGCCTCCACGAAACATCAGGGCGAGCGACTGGTAGAGCTTGGCTAATCGGAAGTGGTCGAGCTGGCGCTGCAGCGGCGTGAGGGCATCGATGCCGCGCATCACCAGGCGCTGCACAAGGCCGGCCTGCCATGCCATTGCGACAAGCACGGTCACGGCCAGCATAGCCAGCAGCAACAGCGTGCCGTGGCGATTGAGCGTCTGGCTCAAGCCGACCAGCAGCTTGGTCGCGGTGCTGACCGACCCACGCAGCTCCTGGTACATCTGCGAGAAGCGGGGGATGACGTACAGCAGCAGGAACGCACAGATGAGCAGCCCCAGGCCGACGACCACGGCCGGATAGATCGCCGCGCTGACCACCTGCTTGCGCAGCCGCACCAACATCTCGTGATAGCGCAGGTAGTCGTCCAGCGCCTCGATCAGCGCGCTGCTGCGTTCGCTGGCCTTCACGCTGGCCACCAGCACTGCGGGGAAGCCCTGCGACTGGTGCATTGCGGACGACAGGGACTGGCCCTGCTGCAACGAGGCCAGCAACTCCTTCTGGAGCCGGGCCCGGTCGCCCGCGCTTTCGCGAGCCGCCAGCGTGTCCATCGCCTCGACCACCGTCATGCCGGCGCTCAGCAAGGTGCGTAGCTCGCGGCACCACCAGCCGACATTGAAATCCGTCGCGGTACGGCGCCAGGGCAACTCGAAGCGCTGCGCCACCTTCGCCTTGGCGGCATCGAGCACCACCAGGCCTTGCCCTAGCGCATGGCGACGAGCTTCGTCCACGGACGCGGCGTCGACTGACAGCTCGCACACCTGAGCCTGGCCGGGGTCGTAGCAGCGCAACAGGAACTGCATGTCGAATGACTTGTCAGTTCGTGATGTCGGCATCGTCGCCGCTGCCACCGGGCGAGCGGTCGCGACCGAGGCTCACAACGTCGAAGTCCTTGCCCGGGGCACCGGGTGCGCGGTACTGATAGGCACTGCCCCAGGGATCGACCGGCACGTTGCCTTTCAGGTACGGCCCACGCCAGCGTCTAGCATCTTGTGAAGGTGCGGCCACCAGCGCCCTCAACCCCTCGGAAGTGCTGGGGTAGCGGCCGGTATCGATGCGATAGGCCTGCAAAGCCTTGTCGAAGGCGTCGATCTGCGCCGTCACGGCGGTCGCCTCCGAACGATTGATCTGACCGAGGAAGCGGGGCCCGACGATACCGGTGAGCAGGCCGATGATCAGGATGACGACCAACAGCTCCAGCAGCGTGAAACCGTGGGTGCGGAAGCGTGAGCGTTGCGAATTCGAGGAACGGTTCATGGCGACGTCGCATTGAGTGGCTTGGGAGCAAACTTCCAGTCCGAGTAGCGTTGCGCAGGCTCGAGCAGCGTCACACCCAGGTCGATGGGGCGCCTGGCCAGCGGCGGCTCCTCGCTTCGGCTGTACACACCCTGCACCCGGCCCTCGGTGTCGCGGATCAGACCCCAAGGCTGACCCGCATTCATCGGGTCAGCATAGAGCTTGCGTAGGTGCCGCCGAACGCCGACAAAGCGTCGGTCCTCGAGCAAGTCTTCCAGCCGCAACGGGTACTGCTTCAGCGTGCCGGGTGCCGCGTTGCGATAGCTCTCGAGCGCTTGCGCATACAGCCTGCCGACACGCAGCAGATCCTGCTCGCGCTCGCGCCGCGCGTGCTCCGACCAGGCAGGCCCCACGATAGCCAGCCCAATGGACAACGCAGCGAGCGTGAACAGCACCAGCACGAACGCGAAACCGCTTTGCCCGGTCATGTGAAGCGGGCTACCAGCTGGCATACGGCCCTCCCTCGCGCGCAATGCCCGGGGCGCCGCTGCGCACGTCGGCTACGCCCGCACCTTCCGCCGGCGTCACGATCATCCAGCTGTCGACACGCTCGGTGATCGGGTCCATCGGCACCCAGGGCAAGTAGCGCTCGGTTGCCAGCTCCTGCAGCGTCTTGGGGTAGCGGTTGCGGTCGGCACGAAACTTGTCGATCGCATCGCGCAAGTTGCGCAGGTTGTGCCGCAATGCGGTCTCGCGGGCACGATCCACATGCTCTACATAGCGCGGCGCGGCGATGGCCAGCAGCAGGCCAAGCGCCGCCAAGACGACGAGCAGTTCGATGATGGTGAAGCCATCAGCAAAGGAACGACGCGTCATCACCGCTACCACTCCCTCAGCGGCACGCCGTTCAACCCGATCAACGTCGACTGCGAATGCACGTCGTACACGTCGGCGCCTGGCTGCGGACTATCGGGGGCGGACTGATAGCTGCGCTGCCCCCAGCTCTTATCCGCGGGCAACCGCGGATCGGCGAAGGGGTCGCGCGGAACTCGCCGCAGAAAATAGACGCGTCGCGCAGGGCCGTTCGTTGGCCGTTCGTCGACGCCCGCCACCAACGCCTCCAGCGTTGCCGGATAGCCCGAAGCGTCAGGCGCCCCCCCAGACGCATCCTGCACGCGCTTGTACGCGTCGATCGCATCGCGGATTTCCCACAAAGCACGTTTGAGTTCGCGCTCCTTATCGCGCCGCGCGTTCAGCTCGGCCAGCGGCATCGCCAGCGTGGCGAGCACGCCGAGCACCGCCAGCACCACCAGCAGCTCGATGATGGTGTAGCCGCGAGGCCGGATGCCTTCCATCGGCGTCACTTGATTTCGAGGCGGTGCGGCGCCGGCAACATCGGCTCGCCAGCGGCCTGGGCGATAGCAATCGGCTGGGCACTGGCCACGCCGACCAGCGCTGTGCCCGTCTTCAATGCCTTGAAGCGCACCGTCAGCACGCGGTCTTCGCCGGAGGCGCCGCTGCCCATGCACAGCACACCGACACGCAGCCGTCCTTCAGCGGTATCCGAGGAACTCGAAAACCTGGTCGCCGCGCCATCGCGCTTGAAGTACTCGCCCTCCTCCACGTCGACAAACGCGAGTTCCTCCTTGGAGTACGTCAGCTGCAGCGGCATACCACGCAGCGGCGCACTGGAGTTTAGACGCAGCTGCATCGCCACAATGTCGCCAACCTTCGCTTCGGAGGCGGCTTGCCAGGTGAGCGTTGGCCGATTGAGGGCGGCCGCGGGCGGGTTGCTACTCACCGGCCCGGGCGCTAGTCCGCCAGTGGCCGCCGCCTTTGCGGTCTCGTCACTGGGCATAGCCGCTGCTCGCAGCCCGCCGACCGGGCGCAGTCGGGTCATCGCCTCGGTACCGACCCACAGCTCGGTCTCGTTCGCTTCCGGGCGCCGCATGTTGCGGATGATGCGGGGCGTGATTGCCAGCACGAGCTCCGTGCGCTGCGTGTCATCGAGCTGACTGGAGAACAGCCGTCCGAGCACCGGCAGGTCGCCGATTCCCGGTACGCGGCTCGCATTCGTGCGGTCATCCTTGCTGATGAGGCCGGCCAGCAGCTGCGTCTCGCCGTCTCGCAGCCGCAGCAGTGTGGAGGCGCTGCGGGTGCCAATCTGGTAGGCCAGCGAGCCGGAGGATGTCGTGATCTCGCGCGACAGCGAGCTCACCTCCAGCGCAATCTTGATCGCCACCTCGTCGTCGGCATAAACGGTGGGCTCAACATCAAGCTTCAGGCCAACATCGACATACGTAACGCTGTCGGACACGAAGCCTCCGGTGCCTTGGGTTGCGGTGACGATCGGCAGCTTGTCGCCGATCAGCACCTTGGCCTTCTCCTTGTTCTTGGCACGGATGCGCGGGTTCGCAAGCGTGTTGAAATCGCCCACTTCGCGCCGGAGGTTGACACGCACATTGCCGACCGACACGCCGATGCGGTCGCGGCTGATGTGCTCGAAACTGTTGAGATCAAGGCTCTTGGCACCTGCCTGCGGGAGCAGCGTGAGCGAGAAGGAATCCGGGAGCTTGACGCCCAGCTCGGTAAGCCGGCTCGTGCGCACCTCCATCACCTCGACCTCCAGGAGCACCTCGGGTTCGGTGGTGTCGTACAGCGCCACCAGCCGCTCGGCGAGTTGCACGACCTCCTGCGGCTCCCGAATCGCAACGATATTGGTGCGCTCGTCGACGAAGGGTTCGCGCACCTTGAGCATGGACTTGAGGAAGGCAGCGGTGCTCTTGGCGTCGGCACTGGCCAGGTAGAACACCTTGATGACCTGCTCCTGGTACTCGCGCTGCTTCTCTGGCGTGTCGGGGTAGATCAGCACGGTCCGGCTGTCCATCAGCTTCTTGGCCAGCCGGTTCGTGCTGACAATGAGATCGATCGCGTCCTCCACCTTGGCCGAGCGCAAGAATATGGTGGTGCGCGTATCGGGCCGGATGTCCTTGTCAATGATGAAGTTGATGCCGCTGTTGCGCGACACCACGTCCAGCACCGAGCGCAGGTTGGCGTCGCGGAAGTCGAGCGAAATGGGTCGGGTTTCAGAGAGGCCGATGGTGGCGCTGCGCACCTGAGCCTGCCGCAACTCGATCTCGAGGCGGCGCTGGAGGGACAGCAGGTCAGCGTGGCGAGGATTGTCCTTGAGCGCCTCTGTCACGACCCGGCGTGCCTGCTCGGATTGCTTCCTCGCCACCAAGCGCTCGGCCTCGGTCACGGCGGCACGCTGACGCTGCTCGGTCTCGAGATCGGCGATCAACCCATCAATGCGCGTGTTGCGCGGATCGTGCGCCTTGGCACGCTGCAGCATCGCTGCCGCCTGGTCGTGCTTGCCGACACTGCGCAGAGCGGCGGCCTCGGCCACCATCCGGGCCAGCGCCTCACCACGGGCCTGTACCAAGCCGCGGCGCAGCAGCGTGCTGTCCGGGTGCTCCTTGAGGCCTTGCTCTAGCGACTGCACGGCGGGCTCGTACTGGCCGCCACGCATGAGTTCATCGGCTTCATCGCGTATGCGCTGCGGCGCGCAGGCGGCTAGGCACAACAGCGCACCGGTGCCAATCAGTACGCGGCACCACTCCCCCCTCGTGAACAACACCTGCTTCTCCCCTCTGTTTTCTTCAGTGCCAGTCGCAGCCGGGTGGCTACTGCGGCTCTCCCTTTGGGATTGGGACAACTGCCTTGGCGTCGCGCGGCGGATAGCGTAGCGCGACCGCCTCTGAGCTAATGGCCTCGACCACGTAGCCTTCTTCAAGACGTGTGCCCACTTCCACGGGTGTGATGTCGGTGCCCTTGCTGAGATAGACCAACCGCTGGCCCTCCGGGGTCGTCATCTGGCCGGCATAGCGGTAGTTGAGCGTGGGTGGCGGTGGAGGCGGCAGAGGTGCTTCGGGACCAATGAAGATGACCGTCTTCGGAGCCTGCGCCACATGCGAGGACTTCAGCAGCGCAAAGATGTCGCGTTTGGCGGGCTCCAGTACGGCGCGATCGAGCACCGCAGGGAGGATGGCGTGCCCTTCCCCTGCGCTGGCGTCGGATCCGCCTGTATCGCCAAGCTGCCTGCTCGCCTCGACGACTGCCACAGCAGAGCCAGCGCGTTGCTCGGACAGCATGGTCCAACAGGACAGGGCCAACGTCCCGACCAAGACCCAGCGTACCGATGACCTCATCGTGCCCGGCCCTCGTGCTCAACGACGACCTGTAAACGGTTCGCGGGCCTGGCCAGCAGCAACACGCTCGCCTGCACCTCGATGTCCTGTGTGGCACTCAAGCGGCGCAAGCTCAACCTAGAGAGAAGGCCAGAGTCGTGCCTGGCGAGAGCATCCCGCAGAGCAACTTTGATGTTCGCGTAACTGCCGCTCAAAGAGACTGAAAGCTCCGCTAGTCCAAGCTTATCGACCGCGGCGCCTCTCGGCGAAGAAATCGCATTGATCAACTGCACGCCATTGGCCGCGCAAAGGCGCTGAAGTTCATGGAGAAACTCGTGGACGATGGGCGCCGCGGGAAGACGCTGCGCGAAGTCCGGAACGTTTGCTTGCACGGACGAATGCTGGGCAGCTTCCACGTTTGCGGCATTGATCCGTGCCGTGAGCTGCGTTTGGCCGTCTTTAGATGCTTGCAACTGTTCTTGTAGAAAGAAGCCACACCACCAAAGGGCAGCCAGCCCCGCCAAGGACAACAACGAAGTAACACACACCAACCAGCATGAATTTTTAAACGTCTCGCTTATCTGTAGCTTCAGCATCCAAGGTCCTGTCCCACCGAAAGGAGTCTCAACTTGTTTTTGGTGCCCACGGGAAGCATGGCGCCTCATCGTCCGCAAGAAAGTCTTGGCCGAAATCAATACGCTGCGAGAGGTCGTCGGCGATGTGATCGGGGAGCGTCAGTGCCGGAGGCCGGGACCAAATAGCTCGTCCTTCATTACGGTCTCATCGGCAGCGAGGAAGCCGATGTCCAGCCCCTTCAGAATCATCACCCATCTTCCTGAGCGTCCGACCACGGAGACATCAAAGGTGGTGAAGTCGGGATTGCAGGCCAGCGCGGTCTTGAATTCGTAGTAGTCAACACCGCACGCAATCATATGCTCGTTAGGTTGCGGTGCATAGGTGTCGGCAATCACCAACTCATCGTCACCGCAAGCCTTGGCCACTGCCGCGAAGTCAGCGAACGTCGCCTTACCGAGCGCCGCTCCATCGGGGATTGTTGCCATTCTCCAGCCACGCCGGCCACGATGTGCGAGTTCGTCCGGAACCCGCAGTCCGTCCAGACCCATGGACAACAACAGCGCCGTATAGAACGCCTTGTCTGTTCCGCTCAATTCGCGCGGCATGGCCTACGATACCTATCTTGATTCCATCAAAGGCTGAGTCCGAGGCCAGGACAGCCAACTAATACCTGACTTCAAATGTGTCCCAATCAGGCTGCTGAATCGAAGCGTCACCCCACTTGATGACTTCAAGCTCCAGCAGCCGGTCCTGATGGTCGGCATAGACGCAAACCGTCAGTTCGGCCCCGTCCGCATCCTTCACCACGCCCTCAACCGGGTAGGCGTGCTGCCCTTTGTACTCTGGACGCACATAGCCGCGGAGTTCAAACAGCAACCGAGAGTCGTCCTCCGTTTGCGAGGACACACCACAGTTCTCGATATCCCGTAAAAACCCCTCTCTTTCAGCATCCGGTAGCTTGTCGGCCATTCGCACAAGTGCCGCACGTTCACCAAGTGTCAAAGGTCTCACTTCCGCCATCTTCCGTCGTACGGGTGAATAGTCCCAACGTTGATAGTTCCCCCAGGCTACGGCTGCGCCCGGTAAATGACTGAACCGCCGTTTACATCCGAATCACTGCCCCCGGACTCAAGCAAGGCAATACGGCCTTCGCCAGCGTTGGTTCACTGCGTGGGCTTTCATCGTGCGTCGAATTGTTAAGGAGATGCTCTTAAGAGGCGGGCACTCCGTAGAAGGACTTGTCAACGGGATCGCTGCGTCAACTTGACGTAGCACCACGCACCAAGCATCGCTACGGCGTAGCTCATCATCGTCACAATCTCTGGACCAAATGCTTTCAACATCGTGTGGGCACCTGTTGATCCAGTGAGCAGTCCCAGGGTATGCAGTGCACGCCATGCGAAGATGAGCGGCAGTGGCGCCATCAATGCAAAGAACAGCCCCGCACAAGAGTCGACAATCGACGCTATTAATCCGCCCCTTCTTTTAAGAGCCATTGCAACAAGTCTATGAAAGACTCGATAGACAAGAAGAACCAGAAAATACGTAAGCCAGCCAAGACAGAGATACAAGCCAAAATCTGCAGACCCACCCTGAATCACAGATACCCAGGCAACATCAGCGAGCGTGACGAACCCAGTAAATATAACAGAAGCCCCAAACAGTCTTGCGGCATCATCCAAGCTCATAACGGCCTTACGAAGATTCAGCAATTGGTGTCTCCACGGACACACGTTCCTCGCACCGGCCGCTGTGGGAAGCGATTCATGATACGGCAAACCCCCATCCCGCCTTCAAATCGACCACGGTCATCATAAAGCGCATCAGTTTTCAACAGAGCCACGCAAACCATAGTCTTGGTGCATATCATCCCGGACAGCGCCCACGCGGCACGTAAACCGCGTGACTAATCTGGTTGCAAATGCAAGCATCCCAGGCTTCGCCATTCCGCAGTAAAAGCATCTTTCACGGACCGACATACGAGCCCCCCGAGCTCGGTAACCTCAATTTCCTCGATGCGCTCGCGGGTGTTTCGAGACCACACCCGCTTTGAAGGCTGATTTGGCAAAGAGCGGTAGCCGATCTCCTTGTACAGGCTAGGATCTAGCCCCCATTTCTCGACGGCCACCAAAAAAAACGCCTCGGACCGCTCGTTCGATCGCACTTTAAGCCAGTAATAAAACAACACCCCGACAGCAATCAGCACCGCGATGCCAATGAGGATCGAAAAGCGCCTCACCATGGACCTATCTTCGCTTGCCCATCCAGTTGGATGAAGAACGACTTGCCTGGCGTCAACGTCCAATTTCGAGTTGCAGCAGCGTTCTGGTTGATCCCACCGCCCAGGAGAGTTGCCACATTGCGGCCAAACGTCTTCGCTGTCCAAGGCTTCAAGTCGAAGTTATATCGGTCATACCCAAGGGCTGCTTCAACCACCCCCGGAGCAACAAGCTTAAGCGTTATGTTGCCGTAGACCAACTGATCCGAGGGAGCCGTACGTATTCTGCCGCTGAGCTGAATGACAGCCTCGGAGCCAACGCCTTTCGGAAAATCGCCTGCGGTCGAGACCTGAGAAAGGTCAAGCGACGACAGTGGAACTCGAACATCCATCCCGCCGCCGTTTGCCCAGTGGTCGATCGCGTCACCGTAATTAAGCTGGCTTCTTCGAACCTCGTAGTCCGCCTGCTCTTTCGTAAACCCATGCTGTAGCTCATTGAAGAGATACTAGTCCGCCGCCTAGAGTGAACTCGTCCGTGCCTTCGTCGGCTTCGCCGACAGGGTCCGGTACTGCAGGCAGACAGTGAACTACTCGCGTCGCTTCGACGAAGGATCCTCCGCGTCCTCACCCCCTCCCAGCAATCGCTCGCGCGCCATCCGCTTGACTTGGCGCGCGTCCGACATCGCCACAACAGTACCAATCATCCCCAAGACGATGACAACAGGGACAGTCGACTGGCCGCACATTGGGCACAAGCTCGGGAACACTAGTAGCAAGATTGCCGCAACCCAAATCACCACAAATAGCACGCTTCGCCATCGCATGACTTCTCCTCACCTGCCACCACAGGAGCCGACCTTCTCCTGAATGCAAAATTTCGCACCCCAACCGCCAATCACCCCGAACGATCGCCCGGCCTGCACTGTAAGTCCGTCGCTTCCGTACCCGGGAGCAACTGAAAATCCCCCGATGGGGACGGCCCACTTGTCGATGAGACTTGCACTCCACCCGTTGCTCGGGTTTCCCGAGCTCACGTTCAACACCGTCATGTCCACGCTATAGCCGGCAATAGGCCCAGCCACGAGGCAGACGTTCTGCATCACTGCACACATCCCATTTGTGGATCGGACGGGGCCGACGTCGTAAGCAGCGCCAAGGCCGAAAGCGGCTGTGAAACCTCCGGAGACGCCGGCCTGCATCGACTCAGAAGGCACGGAACCAAGTGGATGCCCGCAAGCGCCGCTAGTCCCCTGAATATTGCAGTACGTTCCGTCCGGATAGGCCGTCTCTTTGTAGGCTGCCCGCCTCATTGCCGCATCGCGGCATTCTTGATGGAGCAACTCGTTAAAGAGATACCCAAACGCCCCCGTGACAGCCCCATTCGCAAACTTGCCGCCGC